>CANKZE010000117.1 GCA_947488545.1 Bacteroidota bacterium | reverse complement strand
AGTTCTTCCACGAATCTACTTGGGGTGCAATCGGACTAGAAATGGAAGGATCTTATTATCAAAAAGCGATTCAAAGCGCCTCCAAAATTAGAAAAAGCATTAATGAAAATGTAAAAGTAAGGTATGCATATTATGCTTCTGATAATCCATTAGAAACTGGAAGCACTTTGGCTTCTGGTGGACTAGGAACCACCGGAGTGAAACCAACTTATTTAATAACTATTAAAATATTAGAACAAATTTTTAACATAAATTAAATTAAAAATGAGCAATAAAAACGAACAAAACAATATTCCGGAAGAAATTGATTTATACAATTTGAGAGCCGTTATTTCTAAAGCAATCAATAACGTAGTAATGAATACGTTTCTTTTTTTTAAGAAGAACGCTTATAAATTAGTATTGTTGCTTTTTTGCGGAGCATTATTAGGGGGTTTAGCAGATTATTTTACTAGAAGTTACTTGGCTGAGGTTGTTGTAAATTCAAATTTTACAACAAATGATTATTTGTATTCAAGAGTTGATCAGCTAAACAATCATTTTATTCAAAATAAGAATAAAGAGTTGCCTATTTCTAACTATAAAAAGTTTTCTAGAATAGAAGTAGAGCCTGTAATTGATGTTTATTCTTTTGTAAGCAATACAACATTAAATGTGGCCAATAACGCTCAAAATTCTCAAAATTTTGAAATGCTAAAATTAATGGCTGAAAAAGGGGATATAAATAAAATAATTGAAGACGAAATAACCAGTAAGAATTATTATTTTCAAAAAATAAATATTATTTCAAAAGAAAAAGTAGACGAAAAAGACATTAAGTCGATAATAAAACACTTAAATAAAGACACGTATTTTGATAGTATTTTACACTTAAACATTGAGAATATTAAGGAAAGAATTGTAAAAAGGGACTCAACAATTTCTCAAATAAATAAATTAATCCAAAGTTATTCTTCAAGTATAGCAAGCGGAAACGCAAGTGTGATGTTTAAAAATGAAAATAGCGAAGTTAATAGTTTGATTAATCAAAAAAATGAATTAATTCAGAAAATTGAACAGGATAAACTAAGCTTAATTAGCCAAAATAAAATAATTAAAGAAAACACAATTGTATATAATAAAATCAACGACAAAGGAATTGCAAATAAGTTAAAATTTTTATTTCCAGTATTGTTTATATTCTTGTTTTTTGTTATTGACTATTTAAAATACTTGAATAAAAAGTCACAAAAAGCTTAATTATGAAAGGAATTATTTTAGCAGGAGGTTCTGGTACAAGATTACACCCGCTAACCATAGCCGTTAGTAAGCAATTAATGCCCATTTATAATAAACCAATGGTATATTATCCATTGGCAACTTTAATGTGGGCAGGGATTAAAGAAATATTAATTATTTCTACACCACATGATTTGCCTCTTTTTCAAACATTACTTGGGGACGGAAAAAAATATGGATGCCGATTTGAATATGAAGTTCAAGAACATCCAAACGGATTGGCAGAAGCATTTATTATTGGAAAAGAGTTTATAGGGAAGGACAAAGTAGCCTTAGTATTAGGAGATAATATTTTTTATGGAACCGGATTAGCCGATTTACTTCAAGCTAATAACAATCCAGACGGAGGAATTATTTATGCTTATCATGTAAATGATCCCGAACGTTATGGCGTGGTTGATTTTGACAAACAAGGAAATGTACTTTCTATTGAAGAAAAGCCAGCGGCACCAAAATCAAATTATGCCGTTCCAGGAATCTATTTTTATGACAATGATGTGGTAGAAATAGCTTCTAATATTAAGCCAAGTCATCGCGGTGAAATAGAAATTACGGATGTAAATAAAGAATATTTACGAAGAGGAAAATTAAAAGTAAGTATTTTAGATAGAGGAACCGCTTGGTTTGACACGGGTACTTTCAATTCCTTAATGCAAGCTGCCCAATTTGTTCAAGTCATAGAAGAGCGCCAAGGATTAAAAATAGGATCCATTGAAGAAGCAGCATTTAGAATGGGCTTTATTGATAACGTACAATTAAAAGCATTAGCAGAGCCCTTATTAAAAAGCGGTTATGGAACGCAATTAATGGATATTTCAAACTAATAAAAGTACTACTACCGCATGAATTTTATTTCTACCAAACTAGAAGGGTGTTTTATTATAGAGCCAAAAATAATCCAAGATTCAAGAGGTTATTTTATGGAAAGTTTTAACGAAAACAGTTTTCAAAATGGGATTGGTAAAAGAGTAACGTTTGTTCAAGATAATCAGTCTTTTTCGAGTAAAGGTGTATTACGAGGATTTCATTATCAAACCGGAGAACATGTGCAAGCAAAATTAGTTCGTGTTCTTCATGGTAAGGTATTAGATGTTGCGGTCGACATACGTCCAAACTCTTCCACATACGGGCAATATGTTTCTACAATATTATCTGCAGAAAACCAAACCCAATTTTTTATTCCGAGAGGTTTCGCACATGCTTTTTTGGTATTAAGCGAAACAGCAACTTTTTTCTATAAATGCGACAACTTTTATGACAAAGAAAGCGAAGGCGGAATTATTTATAACGATCCAATACTCAATGTTGATTGGCAATTTCCAATAGTTGATATGCTAATTTCAGAGAAAGACCAAAACCTTCCTACTTTAGAAAACGCTAAAAAAGTATGGTAGTATTAGTAACAGGAGCAAATGGACAATTGGGTCAAGCAATAGAATTTATTTCCGGTAATTACCCCGAAATAAATTTTGTTTTTTGTGATTCTTCCGAGTTAGATATTACTAATAAAGAAAATTGCCGTGAAGTGTTTATCAAATACAAACCTAATTTCTGTATCAACACAGCCGCATATACCGCAGTAGATAAAGCTGAAAGCGAACCACAAAAAGCTCATTTAATCAATGTAATCGGTCCAACAAATCTTGCTGAAATTTGCAAAGAATATGGTTCTATTTTGCTTCACATTTCTACTGATTTTATTTTTGATGGAAATCAAACAAAATCTTATACCGAGATTGACACACCCAATCCTTCAAGTGTTTACGGACAAACAAAATTA
>CANKZE010000116.1 GCA_947488545.1 Bacteroidota bacterium | reverse complement strand
AGTTCTTCCACGAATCTACTTGGGGTGCAATCGGACTAGAAATGGAAGGATCTTATTATCAAAAAGCGATTCAAAGCGCCTCCAAAATTAGAAAAAGCATTAATGAAAATGTAAAAGTAAGGTATGCGTATTATGCTTCGGATAATCCATTAGAAACCGGAAGCACGCTAGCTTCTGGTGGATTAGGAACTACTGGAGTGAAGCCTACTTATTTAATAACAATAAAAATATTAGAACAAATTTTTAACATAAATTAAATTAACCATGAGTAATAAAAGCGAACAAAATAGTAATGCCGAGGAAATTGATTTAGGCGTTTTATTTAAAAAAATTAATAATTTTTTTAGCAGTATATTTTTAAATTTTTTTAAAGGAATTTTATTTATTAAACAAAATGGTATAAAAATAATTGGTTTAATAATTTTAGGAATTGGATTAGGAATTTTAATTGATATTTATAATAAAAGCTATAAAAGTGAAATAATTGTTATTCCAAATAACGACGGTACGGATTATTTATATTCTAAATTAGACCTCTTTAATTCTAAACTAGAAGAAGAAGATGGAGAATTTTTTAAAGGAATCGGAATAAATAACTTTCAATCTATTTCAAAATTAAAGGTTGAGCCTATAGTTGACATATACAATTTTGTAAATAATTCAGCCGTTCCTTTAGCAAATGCCCAAACCACTCAAAATTTTGAATTAGTAAAACTATTATCAGAAAGTTCAGATATTAATAAAGTTATTAAAGATAAATTAACCAGCAAAAACTATTCAAATCATTCTATACTTATTGAAACAAAAGGGGAGATATCAGAAAACAATGTGATAAAACCCTTGTTAATTTGGTTAAATAAAGATAAATATTTATCGAAAATTAATGAAATTTCAAAAGCAAGTATTGCAAATAAAATCGAGAAGAATGAACAAGAAATAATGCAATTAGACTCCTTAATTAGTCAAATCTCTAAAAACATGGGCAAAAATGAAAGAAGTTCTAATTTGGTTTATAATAATGAAAACAATCAAATAAACGGATTATTTGATTTAAAAAATAAATTAATTAATGAAATTGCTAATCAAAAAATAGAATTAGTTAAAATAGATTCATTTATTAAAGAAACGAGTATTGTTATAAATATAAAGAACAATAAAGGCATTAATGGTAAAATGAAATTGATACTACCAATATTATTTTTGATTTTATTCATATTTATAAATGCTTTTAATGTATTTTATAAAAGCCATTTACAAAAATTAAAGCAAAACTAATGAAAGGAATTGTTTTAGCAGGAGGTTCTGGCACAAGATTACACCCTCTAACCATAGCCGTTAGTAAGCAATTAATGCCCATTTATAATAAACCAATGATATATTATCCATTGGCAACTTTAATGTGGGCAGGAATTAAAGAAATATTAATTATTTCTACACCACATGATTTGCCTCTTTTTCAAACATTACTTGGAGACGGAAAAAAATATGGCTGCCGATTTGAATATGAAGTTCAAGAACATCCAAACGGATTGGCAGAAGCATTTATTATTGGAAAAGAGTTTATAGGGAAGGACAAAGTAGCCTTAGTATTAGGAGATAATATTTTTTATGGAACCGGATTAGCCGATTTACTTCAAGCTAATAACAATCCAGACGGAGGAATTATTTATGCTTATCATGTAAATGATCCCGAACGTTATGGCGTGGTTGATTTTGACAAACAAGGAAATGTACTTTCTATTGAAGAAAAGCCAGCGGCACCAAAATCAAATTATGCCGTTCCAGGAATCTATTTTTATGACAATGATGTGGTAGAAATAGCTTCTAATATTAAGCCAAGTCATCGCGGTGAAATAGAAATTACGGATGTAAATAAAGAATATTTACGAAGAGGAAAATTAAAAGTAAGTATTTTAGATAGAGGAACCGCTTGGTTTGACACGGGTACTTTCAATTCCTTAATGCAAGCTGCCCAATTTGTTCAAGTCATAGAAGAGCGCCAAGGATTAAAAATAGGATCCATTGAAGAAGCAGCATTTAGAATGGGCTTTATTGATAACGTACAATTAAAAGCATTAGCAGAGCCCTTATTAAAAAGCGGTTATGGAACGCAATTAATGGATATTTCAAACTAATAAAAGTACTACTACCGCATGAATTTTATTTCTACCAAACTAGAAGGGTGTTTTATTATAGAGCCAAAAATAATCCAAGATTCAAGAGGTTATTTTATGGAAAGTTTTAACGAAAACAGTTTTCAAAATGGGATTGGTAAAAGAGTAACTTTTGTTCAAGATAATCAGTCTTTTTCGAGTAAAGGGGTATTACGAGGATTTCATTATCAAACCGGAGAACATGCGCAAGCAAAATTAGTTCGTGTTCTTCAAGGCGAGGTATTAGATGTTGCGGTCGACATCCGTCCAAACTCTTCCACATACGGTCAATATGTTTCTACAATATTATCTGCAGAAAATCAAACCCAATTTTTTATTCCGAGAGGTTTCGCACATGCTTTTTTGGTATTAAGCGAAACTGCAACTTTTTTCTATAAATGTGACAACTTTTATGACAAAGAAAGTGAAGGCGGAATAATCTATAACGATCCAACACTTAACATTGATTGGCAATTTCCAACTACTGATATGCTAATTTCAGAGAAAGATCAAAATCTTCCTACTTTAGAAAACGCAAAAAAAGTATGGTAGTATTAGTAACAGGAGCTAACGGACAATTAGGTCAAGCAATAAAATTTATTTCCGGTAATTATCCAGAAATAAATTTTGTTTTTTGTGCTTCCACCGAGCTTGATATTACTAATAAAGAGAATTGCCGTGAAGTGTTTATCAAATACAAACCTAATTTCTGCATCAACGCCGCCGCTTATACCGCAGTAGATAAAGCAGAAATCGAGTCACAAAAAGCTCATTTAATTAATGTAATCGGTCCAACAAATCTTGCTGAAACTTGCAAAGAATATGGTTCTATTTTGCTTCACATTTCTACTGATTTTATTTTTGATGGAAATCAAACAAAATCTTATACCGAGATTGACACACCCAATCCTTCAAGTGTTTACGGACAAACAAAATTA
>CANKZE010000115.1 GCA_947488545.1 Bacteroidota bacterium | reverse complement strand
CAAGAAATTTGTATTGCAGCTGAGATATTTGAGGATTATATAACTCAAAATCCAAATATTGAGTTTAAACCATATTATGACAGCCATGCTAAAAGTAATAGCTCGGATTACAGGGTAACCAGTTATAATTACAATTTAGGTTTAATGAAACAAGCGACAAATGGTCGATATTCAAACGCAAGTTTAACTGAAGTCTATTTTCAAATAAAAAATTTATGCAATGGAGATTTTAGTCAATTCGAATTGTATAAAGAAATATTATTTTCTCAAATTGAAAAATATTATACTTCAAATCACTTAGATGAAAAAAGTTTACCGGGTGAATTTAGAGAAAGATTTAAAATCCATCCGGCATTTTTTTTAGCTAAGGTTCTTATTGTATTAGGTGACACAATAAATAATTACACAATAAATTTTAATGAATTTCACAAATTTATCATTACCTCATTTAACTATACCTATTATCTAACTACTGCGGAATTAATAATTGAAGATAGAAAAGGGAATAGTCAAGTAAATGCTATTCAAGAAGCTAATTTTAAAGATGAGAGGATATCTAATTTATTAACATTTTTACCATATTTTGAAATTACAGATAAAACTATTTCATTAAGACGCGAGTACATTTCTATAATAAAATCTAAATTAGCCGAATATGAAACCAATCTCAAAGATGAATATTTCAGCCCTGAATTTTTAAATTCAACTAAAACATTAACAAAAGGTAAAATAGACCATGATTTAAATGACGTTAATACAATCGCACCTGATATTCAAGCAGAATATTCTAAATCTGTTGATTGCGAAGACTATGATTTGTCAATATTAGATAACATACCTCGTAATAAAATATACTATGGTGCACCTGGAACCGGAAAAAGTTTTAAGTTAAGGGATCTGGTTTTAAAAGAGTTAAAATTTAAAGAAAAAAACATTACCCGCGTTACATTTCACCCTTCTTACTCATATCAGCAGTTTGTCGGTTCATATAAACCTACACCTATTTATAAAACACTACTTAATGATCCTCAGAGTTTATACAAATCTGATAAAAAGTCCATTTTAGATGGGACTGAAAAACTAGAACCCTTAATTGACTATGCGTTTGTTCCGGGGCCATTTCTAGAACTATTAATTGAGGCTATTAAAGCTGAAAGACGTGGTTCAAATTGTAATTATATGCTAATAATTGAAGAAATTAATAGAGCAAATGTCGCTTCCGTTTTTGGCGATGTTTTTCAATTATTGGACAGAAAAGATAATTTCACTAGTGAATATGATATAGATTTCAATAATGACGTAAGAAACTATCTTGTAAGTAAGGAGGTTTTAAAACCTAATGGAAATGAAAAAATCGGGTTGCCAAAAAATTTCTTTATTTGGGCCACTATGAATAATGCAGACCAAGGTGTTATGCCATTGGATTCCGCTTTCAAAAGACGTTGGGCATTTAAATATATCGGAATAAATGATGCCGAAAAAGAACCTGGATTTAACTATTCAGATCGTTTGATAAAGTTTAGAGACAAATGCTATAACTGGAACCAATTTAGAAAGGAAATCAATTCGAAACTAAAAGAGAATAATGTTAATGAAGATAAATTTCTTGGCTTTTTCTACATGAATGAAAACGAATTAAAAGATAAAGAATCTATTAAAAATAAATTGCTTTTATATTTGCGAGAAGATGTTTTAAGACACAATTCTCATGTTTTATTTCCAGAAAAATCATTTAGTGATATAGTTGAAAAGTATGATGATCAGAAATGTCCAAATGAAAATGTTATACTTCTTAACTGGGACAAACAGAGTGGTTTAAAAGAAATAATATGCCCTCCATATCTTATTGAAAGTGAAGATTATGTTGATGAGTTCGATAAAGAAGGCTTTCCTATTGATAATATTGAAGGTATTGATAATTCAATAAAAAGGAAACCAAGACCTGCGAAATCAATTGATGAGCATTTTGCTGGCACTACAGCAGAATTTAGAAACTTTTTTAATACATTAAAAGAAAGAATTGAAAATTTTGGAGGGGTCAATACAAGAACTACTTTCGCGGAAATTATTTTTGAAGATATTACTGCTTTTGCATCGATGGCGATATCAAAAAATGGTCGCATACGTGTTTATTTGAGAACAAATAATGACCAGATAAATGACCCATTAAGTTTAACGACTAAAATTCCTGAGACAAACCTTTATGGCAATACAACAAGGAAGTTTTTTATCGACATTAAATTACTAGGTAGTAAATATTCAATTGATAATATTTTGGATCTAATTGAACAGTCATATAATTCGAATAAATAATTTACTATTAATCAAAAAAATCAATTACAAATTAAATGCATAAATATTTTTATTTAATTGAAAAAACCATTGGAAAATATTCAGTTTTTATGTGAAGAGAAAAACTACACAAAAGAAGAAATATCTATTTTTTTTGGTGATTCTGACAAAACAAAACTCATAACCGAATTAAAAGAGAAGAAATGTCTTGATCAGGAAAAAAATTCAGATAGATTTCGATTCAAATACGTTGGAATTATTGCATATGAAAAATTTACCAATTGCGTTTTCCCTAAATATTACCAAAAACATGACTTAAACAATAACAAATCAAACAAGTTAAATGAATTCAAACAAATTCTTAAAGTCTTCAATAAGTATTCGTATTCAATAAGAAGAGATAATGGATTCGACCAAAACACAATAGATCTAATCGGTAGTGAATTTATTCTTGCGGATGCAATCATTAAGGATTACATTAATTCTGGTCTATATGTTAAAGTACAAGTTGAATACTCGCTCAATGGAGAAGGAGAAACCAATTGGGAAACAACTGTTAATAGGATTGATCCATTTTTTACAAGGGGACTTCCTATTTATTCAGATGTGATTACAAGTAATACATTTATTGAAGATGATTATATTATAACACAAATACATAAATGGGCTGTAAAATATTGTATAAAGCGGTATGGTTTACTACTGGAGTATGACTTAAATTTTGATATTGAAAGCCCAGATAATTTAAGTGATATAGGTGAAGATAATATGCTAATCACCTTATTGAAATGGTAAAGAAATAATGTATTTGTTGATCGGAATATAAGATTCCTAAATTTACTTTTAAC
>CANKZE010000114.1 GCA_947488545.1 Bacteroidota bacterium | reverse complement strand
ACTTCGATAAAATGAAAACGGTTAAGAAGGTAAATACCTGAATAAACGTAATCCAATCGGTTTTTACAGTATATCCAAAACTAGTTAATAGCAAATGAATAAAAAACGAAAATGAGACTATTTGAACAACAAATAAAAAGACAGTAAACAAACTCATCATCAGCCCTGAATCTTTGTAAACTTTAATGTATTTATCAGACACAATAAGTTTAATAAACTCACTAAATCTGTTTTCAAAAAGCGTTTTTGACAAGGCAATTAAAACTAATGAAAAAAGAAACAAAGCGGTTGCCCAATCTTTATTTTCAACAATTCGAGGATGTAGTACGTGTTCCATCATAACGGTGCAAAATTACTAAATTTTTCAACTGTTTCATTTATTATAGTATTATTATGAATCTTAAAACATAAAAAGTTTATTTTTGCATAGAAATTGTCTGATTAATTATGAGTAATAGTATTGTTATAATTCCTACCTATAACGAGATTGAAAATATTGAAACCATCATAAGAGCGGTGTTTTCGTTGAATAAATCTTTTCATATTCTCATAGTTGACGATAATTCTCCTGATAAAACTGCTGCGAAAGTAGTGGAACTTCAATCGGAATTTAAAGACCGATTATTTTTAGAAAATAGAGAAAAAAAAGCAGGACTTGGAACGGCTTATGTTTTTGGGTTCAAATGGGCATTGGATAAAAATTACGATTTTATTTTTGAAATGGATGCCGATTTTTCTCACAATCCAGCCGATTTAGAAAAGTTATACCAAGCTTGTGAAGAAGGTGCAGAAGTTGCAATTGGATCAAGATATGTAACGGGAGTAAATGTGGTAAACTGGCCGTTAAGCCGAGTTTTACTATCATTTTTTGCTTCCTATTATGTGAAAAAAATTACAGGCATGAAAATTCATGATGCCACCGCAGGATTTATGTGTTACCGAAGAAACGTATTGGAAACCATAAATATCGATAAAATCAAATTTATTGGATATGCCTTCCAAATAGAAATGAAATACAGAGCCTATTGTAAAAAATTAAAAATAGTTGAGGTTCCAATTATTTTTACCGACCGAACAATGGGGCAATCAAAAATGAGTAATTCAATAATAAAAGAAGCTATTTTTGGAGTTATTTCCTTAAGAATACGCCAATTATTTAATAGATTATAAGCAATAAACAATGAACAGGATTTTAATCAAAAACGCAAAAATTGTAAACGAAGGATCAATTTTTGAAGGTGATGTATTAATAGAAAATGAATTTATAGTCGAAATAGCTGATTTCATTAGCGCAAAATCTTCCGATTGTAAAATAATTGATGCCGAGGGAAATTTCTTAATTCCAGGCGCTATCGATGATCAAGTTCATTTCAGAGAACCAGGATTGACTCACAAAGGCGATATCGAATCGGAATCTCGTGCTGCTGTTGCTGGAGGAATCACCTCGTTTATTGAGCAACCCAACACCATTCCAAATGCGTTAACTCAAGAAATATTAGAAGAAAAATACCAAATTGCAGAGAACAATTCATTTGCAAACTATTCTTTTATGATGGGCGCTAGCAACGATAATTTAGCTGAAGTTTTAAAAACAAATCCGAAAAATGTTGCTGGAATTAAAATATTTTTAGGCTCTTCTACCGGTAATATGTTGGTGGATAATGAAGAAGTTTTAGAACGCATTTTTTCAAGTACACCGTTACTAATTGCCGTTCATTGTGAAGATGAAACAACCATTAAAAATAATTTAGAAAAATTCAAGGCCGAATATGGCGAGGATATTCCTGTTTCAGCGCACCATTTAATTCGTAGCGAGGAAGCGTGTTATTTATCTTCTTCAAAAGCGATTGCTTTGGCGAAAAAAACGGGTGCGAGATTGCACATTTTCCATCTTTCCACTGCGAAAGAAATGGATTTGTTTACCAATAAAATCCCATTGGAACAAAAGAAAATTACTGCTGAGGTTTGTATTCATCATCTTTGGTTTACAAATGCAGACTACGATACCAAAGGGAATTTTATAAAATGGAACCCCGCGGTAAAAACCGAAAACGACCGAAATGCACTTTGGGAAGCTTTGCTTGATGATAGAATTGATGTGATAGCTACAGACCACGCGCCGCACACATTTGAAGAAAAACAACAGTCGTATTTGAAGGCTCCTTCGGGCGGTCCTTTAGTGCAACATGCAGTGGTAGCAATGTTTGAGGCGTATCTTCAAGGGAAAATTTCAGTGGAGAAAATCGTTCAAAAGATGGCACATAATCCTGCGATTCTTTTTAAAATTGAAAAAAGAGGTTTCGTAAAAGTAGGTTATTATGCCGATTTGGCTATTGTAAATTCGGGGTTGCCATGGACCGTTAAAAAAGACAATATTTTTGCAAAATGCGGTTGGTCACCATTTGAAGATTTTACTTTTAGATCGAGAATTACCCATACCTTTGTAAATGGCGAATTGGTATATCACAATTTTAAAGTGAAAGATATTCGTCGTGGAAAAAGATTATTGTTTGACCGTTAGTATTTATAAATTTCAATTATGAAAAATGTAGGCGTTTTATTATTTTGTATTGCACTATTTGGAAGTTGCCAAAATGCTCCAATTGAAAAACCGAACAATTTAATTGATCAAGATAAAATGGTCGATATTATGTTTGATATCAATGTTTTGGAAGCCATGAAATCTCAAACCACGTTAGTTTTAGAGACCAATAAGATCAACCCAAACACCTATATTTATAAGAAATACAACATCGATAGTCTTCAGTTTGCCAATAGCGACAAGTATTACGCTTCAGATGTAAAAAAATACAAGGAAATTTTTGATGCGGTAAATAAAAGAATCGAAGAACAAATAGAAGCGTCAAAAAAACTCAATACTTCACCGGTTCCTGCGCCAGTTCAGTAGTTTCTATTTATTAAAATATCTCCCAATCTCTTTAATATACGAAGGCACACTCTCAAATTCATAATCAAATTGATGTCTTGCTTTTTCATTGGAATAGCAATCCAATTGGTGACTAGAGCGCATTGTTTCTTTCGAAATCATTCGTTTTTTATTCAATAGAATTGAGGTCAGCCAATTCCATCTCCAAGCCAATTCCGTTTGCCAATATGCAGCGTAGAATTTGGGTTTTCCAACATTTAAAGC
>CANKZE010000113.1 GCA_947488545.1 Bacteroidota bacterium | reverse complement strand
AAGATGTTAAAGGAGACAATGTTGTTGTAAAATCTGCAGCTGCATTTCCTGTTGTTGACAACAATACAGCAAAATCATTAGGTTGAAATGATGATTGAACTTTATATTTAAAGATTAATCTTTGATTTCCAGTCAAAATAATTTTAGGAGAGACCAAATAATCATTATTAGAACCACCATTAATATCAGTATATATAACAGCTGATTGATTACCCTCAATAGGATTTGTAGTATAACCCATGTTCCATGAATCAGCATCATTGTTTGCATTAATAATTGACCAACATCCTTCAGTTGAGGAAGTTGAATTAAAACCCTCTGTAAAAGGAACTGCAAATGCATCACAAGTTGTAAAACTAGTCTCTGCACACCCTGTAGCTGTTCCACTAGCATTATATGGATATACAGTTGCATAATAGGTAGTTCCTGCTTCTGCTTCTGGAACAGTAAATGAGGTAGCTGCTAACATATCATCACCATTTGCCACATCTGTTCCTCCAGGTGTAGTACCCACATTAATATAATAACCAGTTGCATCTACGTTTGTAGCCCAAGTAAATGTGGGATTTGATACATTAATAGCTCCATTTAATGGTGAAGTTATAGAAACACATGCAGGCACTCCTACTGGAACAATTTCTAAACTATAATCATCAAAACCAATTCCATATGAAGAAGAAGATGATGAAGTTCTACCTCTAGCAATAATATAAAAATTTCCTCCTGAAATAATAGCGTTTGGAACAATTACGGTATAATTATACCAACCTGCAGCAGTTTCTAAAGGAATTTCAGATAATAATAAAGAAACATCCAACAATTGTGTTGCTCCTGTAATATTAGGATTTGCATTCGCATAAAAAGTAATTCTATCTGTACTTAAACCAAGCGTATTTCTATAAATCCAAACATTAAGTCGTACTTGATCACTTAAATAGCTTGTTAAATCATATTTAGGACTTACTAATAATGCATCGTCGTTTCCAACCCATGATTTTCCCATAAATCTTGCACCAGATTGAGGTGAAGGAACACCATCGTTTGAGTCATCGGTAGCCCAATTTGTTGTTCCTGTTAAAAGACTTGTTGACCAACATGAAGGAAGTGAAGTTGCATCAAAACTTTCTGCGTGAGGGAGAGTTGTAATTGAATTACAAGTTGTACTAAAAGTAAATGGACCAGCCCATGCACTAAAAGTACCTCCACCACAATCTGAACGTAACCAAACATAATATGGTGTATTTACACTTAATCCTGTTAAATTTTCTGTTAAGTTAGTAGTTGCCGTACCAGCACCTGATGGAGCTGTATTAACTGTAGAATAATAATATTGATAACCCCCTGAAGGAACTGGAACAGCTGCATTCCATGCAATTGTTGCACTATTTGTAGTAATTGCCGAAGCAACAAAACCACCTGGAGCAGAGCAAGAAGGAGGAGACCAAGTAAATGTTAAACCTGAAGCTGGTAAAACAGTATCCAAAAAGGTAATTGTTTGAGTATTAGTTGTTCCTGCAGTTGATGAAGACCAAGAAGTTGTGCTAGTTCTATTTATATAACTTGTATTTGCAGAACCTCTCAAACCAACTTGAGGAGCAGAACTTGTTGTTCCTGAAATTGAAGAGCCATAAATAAAATCAATTACATTAGATGTTTCATTTAAAACGATTTGAAAATCTAAATTTCTTTGAGTAACATCATAAGGTCTTAAATTTGTATATTGAACAATAAGTTTTCTATTTGGAGAAACTCCTTCCACACCATAACTAATTTGTCCTGTAGCAACATGAAAGGTTCTACCTGTTCCCGTTGAAGTACAATTGGCAGAAATTGTAACTTGTGTTGCATTTACTGAAACAACTGTTGACCCGACAGGAACTCCAGTTCCTGAAATCAAAGCTCCAACTGTAAATTCACTAGTATTTCCTGAAGTAATTGTAATATCTGCAGATCCAGTAGTATTGCTTCCTAAAGCACCATATCCTCCATTTGCATCTAATCCAAATGCAGATAAAGCGCCATTGTATACATTAGTACTTCCAATTGGTCCATAAGTTCCTGCAGTTGGTGCAGTTGCTCCAAAAGAAACAAAACCATTAGAATTGACAAAAATATTTGTTCCTGATGTATAATTAACACCCGCAAAATTAAAATTAAAAGGCAATGCTAATGTGTAATTCACATCATCCAAAGCTCCAGCTGAAGTTCCACTAGTAGCAGTTTGACTTGCTAAAATAGTTGGAGCGGATAATGCCGTGTAAGTTCCGTTACTTTGACTAAAAGCATAAGAACTTACCTGAGCATTTATTTGCCAACAAGTAAAGAGTGCAAATAAAATTAAAGTAATTTTTTTCATTTATTAATAATTTTTAGTTAATCATAACAAATATAAAGAATTAGAAACAAATTTTCATATTAATTTATAAACATTTTTTTAACACTTGATTAATATCGATGTAATACAAAAAAATCGATTAAAAAAACTATTTTATTTGTTTTTTAAAAATTTAAAAATGAAATGAATTGTTAAAAAAAAGCCACGATTTCTCGAAGCTTTATAAAAATTCCAAAAAGGATATAATTTTTATGAAATACTTGGTACTTGCACCATTTCATTAGCATCAACTAAATAATCAACTCCTTCAAATCCAAAACCAAAAAGGTTTAAGAAATCTTGTTTATATCCTGCTAAATCTCCTAATTCTACAAGTGATTCAGTAGTTGACTCAATCCATAATTTTGCAATTCTTTCTTGAACATCTGGTCGCATTTCCCAATCGTCAATTCTTATTCTACCTTTATCATCTGTTGGAACAGCATTGCCTGTATATAATCGTTGTTGATATAAACGCTGAATTTGTTCAATACATCCTTCGTGAATACCTTCAGCTTTCATAATTTTATATAAAAGAGAAATGTATAATGGAATAACTGGAATTGCCGAACTAGCTTGAGTTACTAATGCTTTATTAACCGAAACATAGGCTTTCCCATCCAAATCACTTAATTGTTTTGTAATTTCAAATGCTGTAGCCTCTAAATGATCCTTTGCGCTTCCGATAGTTCCTTTTCTATAGACCGCTTCGGTAACTTCTGGTCCAATGTAAGAATAAGCAATAGTTGTAGCTCCTTTTGCTAAAACTCCAGCTTCATTTAAAGCATTCATC
>CANKZE010000112.1 GCA_947488545.1 Bacteroidota bacterium | reverse complement strand
TCTTTCATGAGTTGCCCAATATGAAAATCATCTTCTATTAAGATTACTTTATGCATAATTATTTAATATTAAATTTCAATTGAATTTCTAAACCATGAGGGGGTATAATATTAAAAGAATATGTTCCTTTATTACGTTCGGTTCGTTTTATGATATTTGCAATACCATTACCTTTATTATATATAGAATCTATATTTTTTAATTGACCATTATCAGTAATCGTAATCGTAAATTGACAGTCTGAATCAAAGTGAATAAAAAATGAAGTTGCGTTTGAGTATTTTATCATATTTGTGGTAGCTTCAAATATAATTAGTTTACAATCTCTATACAATTCCGGTTTTAAATTAATGGTAGAAAATTCCTTTTTTTGATTAATTAAATATTCTATTGAAATATTACTAAGTTCCTTATTAAGTAATTCTTTTGTGTCATAAATTAAATTTTCAAGGGTATTGTTGGTATTTGATAGTGTGGTTATTGAAGTACGTATACTGAATAGCGCCTCAATGATGCCTTTTTTGATTTCATCATGCTGTAATTCAAGTTTTTTGTTGCTTTTGGAGATGAATAACATTCTTGTAAGCACTGTACCTACTTCATCATGTAAGTCCATAGCAATTTGATCTTTGATTTTTGTTTCTATTTTTCGAGATTTCATAATATAATAAATAATTCCAATTTCAGAAATCAATATCAATAAGACTAAAAATATATAAAAGGGAATTTGATAATAAAAGGGGACTTTTGCGTTAATAATTATTACTTTTTGGTCTTTTAGGTTGCCGTAGTTATCATAAAGAAATATGTTAAGTTTATGCTTGCCATAAGGTAAATTTGAAATTCTAATTATATTTTTGTTAGGATTAATAGATTTTTCATTATTTATTTTATAGCTAAAATTGGAGTTTGAAATACCAGTTATATCCAAATTTGAAACGGTTAAATTTATTTCCTCCTCTCCAGTTTTAAAAGACAACTCCTTTTGATTATTGAAATTTTCAAAACGTTCCAATTCAATATTACTTGATGTAATGGTTTTTATTCCGGTTATTTCGATTGTGTTAACTTTCCATAAATCTTTTTTTATATTTTTAAAATCTATTAAATCATATCCGTTTAGTCCACCGAGAATCATTTTTGAATCTCCTAATAATGCTGCAGATTTGTAGTTGAATTCCATATTAATCAATCCATTAGCTTTTGTTAACTTATATTGGGTTTTATTTTTGATGTCAAAAATCATAATCCCATTAAAGGTACTAACCCACATATTGCCGTCTTTGTCTGGGGTTATTGTAGCAATGTTTTTTAAAATTGAATTCTTTTTTGCTTGATAAGAAAAGTTACTGGGATTTACAATTAGCAATCCATCTTCTTCAGTCCCCAGCCAAATTTTATTTTGAATAGGATCGATAGCAATATTACGTATGGGTTTTTTATAAAAAGGAGGTATTTTTTTCCAACTAAAAACACCATTAATATAATGCGCGCATCGCAACCCTTTGTTTGTTCCAATCCAAATGGTATTTCCTTCCTTTAATATCGAATATATAGTTAATCCGGGCGTTTTTATTATCTTTGTTTTACTCTTAAAGGGGTTGTGTATAACAATTTTATCCGTTGCGCCCAAAATAACTTCATGAGTACCGCACTTCTCAATTACATAAAAAAATTCTTTAAAAGGGATGGAGTCTAATTTTATTTTTTCTGATTTATTTGTCTCTACATCAAAAGAAATAATTCCATAACTATCCGTTGTACAATAAATTTTATGATTCAAATACACTGCATCGTATATTGAAAAATTGTTGGATGGGATATTTTTTAAAACACCTTTTTTTGAAACTATAATTTGTGGATGTCCTAATAAATAGAAGACTTCAGAATTGAGTGGAATAATCTTTCTTCTGATACGAATCATTTCATCTTGTAATAAATAATTATCATCAATATGCTGAGAATTTTTTTTAGAATCTGAAACCCTTATAAGACCTTGATTGGTAGCTATAAAATAGCAGGCAGGAGTAATAAAAAAGAGTTTTTTGATTTCTAAATTATTAGTAATACTAATTTTTTCATTTACAAATTCATCAACCGTATACCTATAAATATTTTTACTTCTAGAAATATAAAATGGCTGTCTTTTTTGATTTTCAAAATAATTTGTAATTCCTTTTATTGATTTTAGTTTAGGGTGAGGAATAAATTTATCACGGTCTAATATGTATACTCTATCTCCAGAAGCGTAGACTAAGCCATAAGATTTTGAATGGAATAATTTAGCCCTCATGTAGACAGAATCTGCAGGAATTATATCTCTGGTTTGAAGTGTTTTCTCTGATATTTTTAACACCCCTTGTCCCTGTGTTAATAGATAATAATGATTGTTGTAGTGAATGAAATTATGAGGATCAAAAGAAGTAAAGGAACGATTATTTCTTTTTTTTCGGTTTTCATAGACCTCTAATTTTCCATAATTATCTAATAAAATCTGCCGATTTCCATTGACCGAAAACGAGCGAATGCCTCGAGAAAAAAAATCATTTAAGGTCAAATGGTTAGTATCAAAAAGTTTAACCCCTTCTTTTCTAGAAACCAAATAAATCAAATTTTTATCTACTATAATATCGTCAACAATGTTGTTTTTAAAAAAAGCAGCATGTGTAGTGGTGGAAAAATTTACAAAATTATAACCATCAAAGCGAGTTAATCCATTATTAGTTGCTATCCAAATAAACCCTTTACTGTCTTTTTGTATAGCATTAATGCAATTATCAGGGAGCCCATCAATAGTGGTGAAAATCTCAATTTTTCTTTCTAAAAGTTGAGGATAAGTAGTTTGAAAAAAGAAACAAAAAAATAAAAGAAGTAATTTATATTTCATTATGGATAGCTAGTGATTTTTTAAAGATAAAAATTTACATTCAAAATTAACTAATATGCGCTACAATTAAACGTAATACGCCACAAATATCACATGTTCATGTGGTAAGTCATCTCGTAATTTCGCCCTACGATAGGTTATTTTTGCATTATCAAAACCCAATATAATTTCGGGTTAGAATTTATTAGTATGAATATTTTTAAAGTTTACAAAGCAATAAAATAATTGGCTTTAATTCTATTTGTTTAAAAGTATTTTGTGAATTCCATCCTGTATTTGAACCATTTGTATATGATACCAATAATTTATTATCATATATTTTTTCAACCTCTCCAACAATAACCCCATCCTTTGTTTTAACTCTCATGTATGTTTTATATTCCGTTTTTTCAAGATGTTCTGTATTAAAATTGTAATTTACGTCAACG
>CANKZE010000111.1 GCA_947488545.1 Bacteroidota bacterium | reverse complement strand
ATTGTTGTTCCAGTTACAGAATTTAAACCAAATTGGTTTAATGTGGCTCCAGTAATATTTATCTGACCATTAGATTTTTTTGGGTCAACAAAAGAAAATATTTCACCAACACCTAAATTATTGGTAGTCCCTTTTTTTACTAATAACACTAATGGTTGATCATTAAATGGTTGTGACCCTAAAGATGTATTAACGGTTGTTGTTATTTGATTTACACCATTGAAGTATTTGTCTCTAGTGTTAAATTCATTTAGTCTTTGTGGGTATGTCTGTTTTGTTGGTTTTGCGAACCAACGTTTATCATTATTAGAACCACTAACTTTTTCTGCACCAAATAAGAAAAATTCTGGAGATTTAAACATAGGTTTATTAGGTGTTGACAAATCGTCCCACCCAGAAAAAAGTCTTCTAAAGTCAATTGCTGATTGTGCAACAACTTCAGCGGTTATTTCTTGGTCATAAAAACGATTTAAAAGTGACCTATAGTTATAATCTGTAGAACCCCCAGTACTTGTATCGTTGAACCAACCTTTACTATTTTGGTCTACGTCAAACCCTGGTCTATTTTCAAAGTTAGGATGATCAATAACATATGTTTGAGATAAATTTATAGGTGCTAAAAACGAATTTGATTGTGCTATAGTTGTATTATTGTTATTGTTTGAATCTATTTGATTTTGTATTGACGTTTCATCAAAATCATCATCCATTTCAGCGTTACCGCATTTACAATCACAACTTGTACATTCTGGATATGATAACATTGGTAATCCAATTCTTGGGAATCCTTTGATCCGTAATGCTGCAACAACTGCAAACGCTAAAAACGCAAGCGCCATTGCGAGTTTAAACGCGGCGACACCTATTATATAAACACCATATAAAATTAACCTAACAAACTCAAGTGCTAACCCCGCATTCGTTACTGCCGCAATACCTGTGTTTATTGTTTGTATACCAGTTTGTATTGAGTCAACCAACGCAACACCAGCGGTATATGTTAAATATATTCCAACAAAGATTAAAACATATTTTAAAATTGGCCACATAAATGAAATTAGATGAGCCACAAATAACAATACTAGTATCGGAAATGTTAATATTGTTATTAATATATTAAAAACAAAAAATATAAATTCAAAGTTTCTTATTGCATCATTAACAGGGAATGTATTTACTGTTGTCTTACAGGTTCTATTATCAATCTCTTTAATTCCAAGGTGTTTTGCTCTACCTAAACCATTTTTGTATCGGTCAAGAAACATTGATGTTGTATATACTTTATTATAGTGAAACTCATAAAACGTGTCTTCACAATCAATTGCTGATTGAGTGTCTGCATAATCATCCCAATCTAAACTAAAAGAATAAGATCTTAATACATCAAAATAATCTTGAGGTAAAAATTTAAAATTAATATCTTGTAATTGTGTATCATCAATTGGATTTGAGATTATTTGAACTATATCACCAGCAATTACTGGTATTACTCCAGTGTCACCAAAATATGGTTGACCATTTATGACAACGGAAAAATTAGATGAATTTATAGTATTTTCAAATAACAACCCCCCTGTTTGTGTTATTGTTGTTGTTCCAGTTAATGTACCAACTGGTAATGTAATTATTAAAGGTACCGCCGTAGTTGGGTCAAATGGGTCGTTAGATGATGATGACCATCCGTGTTCTTTTATATTTGGAACAAGAAAATTTGCTCGTAAAAATTCATTTTGCAATCCTTGTTCGTTTTCAAATTTAAACTTAAATCTATATTTTCCTTTTGTTGGTATTCCTTTTGTTGGGTCGTTTGATAAAACTTGTTGTCCAAATTCATTTGTAATTATAAAATCTAAATTCATTGGTACTTTTGTTAGGAACGATCCGTCACCATCAATTATTTTACCATTTTGTTCAAAACTATGTTCTTCAAGTATTGGTAAATTTTGGTTATCAGGAAATATCGTTTGTCTAATTGATAAAATTTGACCTGGTCCAGATATTAATTCACATAGATTACCAGTATTATTTTTTGGTTTACAATTTGTTTTTAAAGCATCATCATCCGCCGTTGTTATTATTGACCCCATAAAAATCGCAGTTGGTTCAATTTTTATATTCGCTTCGGCGGTTAAGTCAAAATCAAGACGATTTATACCAAATTGACAAATATCAGCGTCACCCCAAAATGGTGCGATTTCAGTAATTTTATTTAAAGTTTTAATTTGTGGTAACTCGTTTAAGTTCGTTGAGGTTTTAAAGGTGTTTCCATTAACTTGTGATGGATTAGCAACACCAGAGTCAATTAAATCTTGTGGTGTTAATGAAAAGCATCCGATATCGGATAAGTCAACATCCATAACAATTGTTTGTGTTCCTGTTGGTACACCAAATATCATATAGTCACCACTTTCATTTGTTTTAACCGTAAATTTATAGTATTTATCATACACCTCAATGTACGATTGTTCTAACAAAACCTCATCTCTTGTTGGAAACGTTCCAGTTGCTGCGTGTGTTGTATATGAAGGGTCTTTTGGTAATAAATTATACCTATAACCATCTTCATTTAAATCAGTTAAATTTTTATATGGGTATAATTCAGAAATCAATGGGTTTAACTCGTCTTCATCTGATAACGGTATGAAAACAGATACTTTAGCGTTTGGTACCCCAAATCCACCATTAACCAAAACACGACCAACAATAACACCATAATCCGAACAAACTCTTGTGTATATATCGGATTCATTTATTTTAAGTGATAATATTTCTAATTGTTCAAAATCTTGTTCTAATTTGACATTTACGTACTTGTCTTGACCAATCTCGGTTCTTATTCTATATGACTTGGGCATTAATTTCTTCTTTTTTGATAAATAGTTTATTTCCTATTTTCAAAAAATAATCTTGTTTGTGAAAAAGTAAAAGAAATAAAAAAACCCCAACTTGAGATTGGGGTTTTTTTTAATTTAAAATTTATTCAAAATCGTTAAGATCGTGATCTTCACCAATTCTTTTCAAGGCTTTGAGTAGTTCGTCTGCAGTTTCAACACATTCACCAATACCATACATATCGTCACCACCACCCATATCTACTGTGTTTTCTAATTCATAAGATTTGTTTGCAAATCTTTTAATTCTTTTTAGTAGGTCTAATCTTTCGTATCGTAAATCTTCAATGTTTTCACTACCTTCTTTAATTACTCTTTTAACAATTCTTGTTAAATCTGATTCTGTTAATCTAACTATTTTTTTCATCGTTTTTTTTTGATTTATTTTTTACAATATAAATTTGTTCAGATTATGAAAAATTCACATTTTTT
>CANKZE010000110.1 GCA_947488545.1 Bacteroidota bacterium | reverse complement strand
ATATTGCCACTAAATCATTGTATTATAGATGTGCACCATTTGATGGTGATGATTTTACAGCTATTAATTACCCAACAACTATGATGGATTTAGGACCAAGAAGTTCTTTTTTACAAGAAATAATAATGTCGGATGAATATGACGGATATATTGCAAATAAATTAAATTCTTCTAGTTTTTCACACGTTGATGAAATACTTAATTTATTTATTATTAGTAGATTTTTAGATAATGGATTTATTCAAAATTTACTAGCGGGGGCTAATATTTTAGCGTATTTCCAACAAGATGGGGACCCTAGAGGAAATATGAAAATTGATGGGGATTACTCTCAATTAATTTCAATTAATTCTGAATTAGGTGTTGCGGCATTCCAAGCGTCAAATTACCCTGATGATAATGACCCAAATAAACAAAGTCCTATATTTTTTGATTGTCAGTATTTGGGTATTTTTTATTCATCTGATACTCAAACTAGAGACTTTGTGACACCTAAAAGAACAATAATTGACCCAACTGCGTTAGTTACTAATCAATCGTGTGCGTTCAGTAATTTTCCGGTATATTCTCAAGTTGTACCATTATCTCAATGGGAAGTTAAAGGAACGTCAAGTATTTTTGGTAATGAAGAAAATAATTGGAATTATGATACAATATACGCTTCAAAATATCAATCATTAGATAGATTAAACTCTAATTCAAGATATTTTAGGAATGATGGGATATCGGTGATTGATGATAAAGGGTATATTTATGCGGTAAATTCGGCTGGTGATTTAAGTGCGGGTGTTTCAAATTGGGAACATAATAATCCGGACCCTCAAATGGTTACCGTTGGAGCACCTTTCCATTTTTATTTTGGTCTAAAACGTGGTAAATCTGCGTATGATAGATTTAGAAGTAAATGGGTTAATACTGAAATAACAACAACATAAGATGGGTAATAGAGATGATATAAGAATAGTTTTAGGTTCATTACGATATAAGACAGCGACAAATACTAATTTGTCTATCCCAACACCTTTAGTCCAAACAGCTAAAACTTTACAAGAGTTTGATAGGAGTATTGACATTAATCTAGCTCAATTATTTCACGATGAGAGAGAAAAATCTACGGTGTTTAGACCTGTATGTAAATTTGCATTAATCTTTGATAATGCGTATTCAGGTAAAACAAATTACCCACCATTAGAGAATAATTTGTTTTATATAAATGAAACTCAAAACACTATTGACCAATGTAAAACAAATCCGGATTCGGTTAAATGGGAGGGTTACCCGCAGTATAACGAATTTGATTTTGTAAGGAACGATTATAATACTTCTGGATATACTACACCTGATAGTAATGGTATGGTTCACGTAAATTTTGTTACTAAAAGTGCTTCCACATATAATTGGAATCATTTTATTAGTTATCCATATATGAATCTGCCTGGTAAGATATTACAATATTCTGATGACACGACAAGTCCACCAACATTTAATCCATTTAGGGCTTATGAAGGTATCCCATTTATAGTTAGAATTGATGATAGTAATAGTAGTAGTATTGTGCCGGGAAATGATTTAATGATAAACGGGAATCGAGTTATTGAATTTAGATGTCCAATTAAACACGGATTATCTGTTGGGGAATATGTAAAAATTAAACTTAAGGCTAGTGGTTTTGAAGAAACGTATCAAGTGTATGCTTTAGGGAATGGGTTGCCGGGATATGACGAATACGTATTTAATATATATAACATAGGGTTTAATCCAAATCCGTTTTCTCAAGATGATTATGGTAATTTCAGAAGAATAATAAATAATGAAAACCCTGATGATACTATATCGGAATATTACGTTATTAGGCATAAAATAATAACAAATGTTAATGACAGTGTTTTAACCAATTCGGGGTTTGAACAAAATATATTTGGGGATAATAGAAAATTTGAAAGTTCTGCATATACCCCAAATAAAATTAGTAGAGTTTCTTATAAAGAAGGTGCTAAATCATATTCATTATCATTTAACCGTGATATTGATGTTAGCGCTTTAAGAGATAACCATAAACGACCAATTAGTGAATTATTTGTTACAACTATTTGGAAAGGTTATTTTGGGTTAATGTTTAATAATGGTGTTAAATTAAAACAAGGTTTGGAGATTAATTTACCGTTAAAAACCTCATTATCTCCAAATAACTGGTGGCAAACTACATTGTCAGATATTCCTGATGTTACTATGAATAATTATATTGGACCTAATTATAGTATACAAACCCCTGGTACAATTCAGTTTAATTATATTAGGTCACTTCAAAGTGGGGATACAATTGATGGTGGTTTTTATGAGTGGAATAATTTTGAACAAAAAGAAAGATTATTGAGTGACATTTATCATAAAATGACATATAATGATGATGTGTTTAATGTTCCGATAGTTCCTCATAAAAATGACCCTGATATAAGATATGGGAGATATGGGTATTTTTATCAACCACATAGAAGATTAACTCTTAGAGTTTTTTCTGATTACATCGAAACCGGTGATATTAGAAATACTGTTGATATACCTGATTATTCATATTTCTCAACAACATATAATTCTTTTATATGGAGAGACATATATGAATATGGGTTTAAAGACGCTGAAGGTGATGGGGTTAATTACCCATTTTTAAATGGTACTCACTATCCTTACGGTAATTTTATTTTTAGAATAATACCGGAAGGAACTAATTATAGAGAGAATGATATGAACTATTACGCAACACTTTACGGTGCTGCTGAACCTAAAAACGATGGCTGTGAATAATAAGTTTAAATTTACATTACCGAAAGGTGACGACAAGTATATTAATCTACCTGTAGAAATCAAATGGGATTTTTTAGGTAGAACAGATGCTGTTGATGATTATCAAAAATATGCTGTGGAACGAGTTACAGGTGTTGCAGATGATTTTGAGATTTTAAGGTTTGCTCACGCAAGTTATGGTAGAAATAGTGAGACAGATGTTAAATATGATTTTCATTTTTTTAGTGTTTTAGAACCTGATGATAATGGTGATTTAGTACCAACAGTGCCGCCAAACCCATCTTCGGATATTACAACAGCGGTTGCTTCAGATTGGAGAATAAGTTACATACCGGAAGGGTTTACAACGTATGACATATATTATTATACGAAACCATTTACCAAATCGTTTTTTAAATTGGATTTTTATGATAGTAAAGACACCGCAACTCAAACTAATTATTTTACAACAATAATACCTGTTCAACAAGGATTTACAGTTACAGGTATAACTTCGGCGTTGATGCCTCCTGTTAACATTAAAACACCCTCATTTAAATTAGATTATGTTGGTGATAAAGAGGGGTTTTTTTTGTATTGGTTAAGAAAAAAGAAATTTTTAAATATTAATCCTGAC
>CANKZE010000109.1 GCA_947488545.1 Bacteroidota bacterium | reverse complement strand
TAAATATGAAGAAAGTTGCAATACAAAGTTTTCTAAAAGGTTTATTTCTAAATGCTTCACTAAAACTTTTTAATATTTCTTTGAAACTACCACCAATAGCTTTAAATGTTAATGGAGAAAAACTAACTTCATCTTTTGTAGACTTACTTTTAATAAAAATAGCAGGAATCATTGCTAAAATCATGCAGGAAATCCCTACCCAAATGGCTAAAGTTCTTGTAGCAGTATCTGCATTTGGAAACCAACTTGGATCATACATAATAACCCAAAACCAAGGTGCAATAACCCAAGCCCATTGCCCAATCCATTGTGAGATTGCCATAATACTTGTTCTTTCATGAAAGTCATCACTCATTTCATAACCCATTGCAACATAGGGAACACTAAAAATAGATAGTCCTATATAAAATATTATTGACCATATAAGAAAGTAATAGAAATTATAATCTATTCCACTTTCTCTAAATAATTGCCACATTACTACAAAAGAAATCCCCATAATGATGGCGCCAATAAAAACATATTGTCTTCGTCTTCCCCACTTGGATCGAGTATTATCTGATATGAAACCCATAATTGGGTCAATAAAAGCATCTAATATTCTAGGCAAAAAGTAAGTAATACCCCACATCCAAGTTGGCATGCCTAAATTTTCAACTAACACAACCATAAATATCCCTAGTGCTGCAGGGAACATTTGGTTGGCTAACATTCCTAATCCAAAGGCAATCTTTTGACCCATAGAAACCGATCCATTTGAACTGATATTTGACATAATTACTATTTTTAATTTATATTTTTTTGAGTTTACACCCAACTTATTCTTATCGTAATACTATTTTATCAATAGTTACTTTTATTTTTATGATTTCTCCTGTTCTTAAAAACAACTTTTGACTTGTTTGAACATCTATTTTATTTGAATCAAAAATGGCTTCAGTTCCATTAGAATAGGTTACTTCAATACTATTTGAATTTCCAATTTTATATACAATCGGAGTTTGACAATAGGTAAAACAAAGTGAATCTTCTTGCAATTCAATTGTTTTTTGGTTCATAAATACATCCACAAAATGAAATGTTTTTGCTTCCGATAAAAATTCCTCTTTACGCAATAACAATGGAGCGAAATAAAGGCAACCTTTCTTTACAAATACACCAAGCTCCCCAAATCGACTTAAAACATCTTCTTTCACTTGGCCCGTCATTCCTGGCTGTTGAGCTCCTTTTCCAGCAGGCGTATGCGAATACGGATCGGTAGGAAAAGCACCATATAAAGCAGGTGATTTATGCACCCCAATTCCGGCATTTACCTCATAATAATGCTGCAACAAACGACCAATTATTTCTGGAGATTCCTTTTCTTCTTGCGCTTTAAAACAACATTCTTGCACTGCTAATTGCAATTTAGAAACCATGTGCCAATAAATGGATCCCAAACCTTCATATCCATAAAACGTACCCGATCTTCCAGTAAAGGCTTTATGATTAAAAACTTGCTCGAAAATATCGGTTACTTTGTTCGCTTCCATTTCAACTAAATCTCTAAATTCTTCTTGACTTTTTAATTGCTCAAGTGCCACCTTTAAATCATTGGCATTGTTGAAATTTCCATTAAAATGATAATTACCATCGCAATCCATTTTAATCACTTGCAGGTTCTTTTTAGAAACTAATTGAGTAAGTAATTCTGATTTTGCAACAGCCTCTTTTGGAATTGTGTTCTTTACTAAGAATTTTGGCAATTCCTTGTTTGGATATAACAAATAACTGTATTGGTCTTCTCTAAATAATTTACTAGATTTTAAATTATCTAAAACTACCAATGCCTCTTTTGAACTTAAATACCCCGAGCTTAAAACGGCAACTTGACCTTCAAGCATTTCGCTTAAATAAGAAATTGACATTTCCTTTTCGTGTTTAATCGTAACTAAATTATAGGCGTGGTATAAATTATCAGGTCTTTTATTTGCTTCAATAGAATGATCAATAAAATCCAAACACACTTGGGTAAATGTTTTTAAACCGGCCATAGAATGGGTTCTTTTTTTACCCCAAAAACCACTGTTATAAATTTGAAAACGATAATCGGAAGCCGCTTTACCCAATCGATCTATAATTTTTCTTCGAGAAGCATCATCAATCTTACCTGAAAGCAACTGCTTATTTTCAACCAAACACTCTCTTACTTCATGGTAAAACTCAACCATTTCATTCGAGATTTTGATGTTTTCTAATTTTGAATTCTCCAAAATTTGTTGGAAGAATTTCAAAAATCGTCTTAAATAATATAGCGTCACCATAGAAACCCCATTACCAACTAAGGCATTATTGGCATCGTTCCATTCTGGTCGTTGGGTATTCATCCAAATACCACCTTCCGGAATGAAATTAGACATTTTAGACAACACAGTCGCTAATATCTTTTCGATGAAATTAACATGATAAATTTCTTTATCATTACTATTTAATAAAGCACCATCGGCACCTATAGCTTGTTTTCTTTGATTAATTAGCTTTTCCCAATCGTGATTATATCCAACAGTATCCTTAGGATTTTTCAATATATCTTCATACGGTTTTATGTTATAAGGAACGGCTGCATATACAAAACATTCATTTTCAAAATAAGATTCCAATTTATTTGGCTCGTATTTTTCTATGAATTCAAGGAATTTTAATAAATAAATAATTTGGTGGTCTCCCCAATATCCAATGTATGACCATGGATTATCAGGTTCGATCGTTTCCCAATCAAAACCATCTTTGGTTACGCGATACGGATTATATCCATCAAAAGTAGAGGCATTTAAGAATTTATGAATCATACTCTCCATAAAATCGGGGTACGAATGCGCTAATGCTTCCCAGTTTTGAAAAATATCGCGCCAATTTCCTTGGTAATCTAATATTTTAGAACCGTCAATTTCACTTTGTGTATTGATAGAAAACTTATTCCAAGGACGACTTGGGTCTCCGTGTCTTCTACTGAATTTAAGCGGTAAATATTCTGATGCTAACCGAAGAAGATCAATATTATTTTGCTTTGCAGCAAATTCTTTTAAAGCTTGTAACGAAAATAATTCCGGAAGCTGATTTATTTCTTTTTCAAAATTTTGAAAAACAACTGTATTTGCTTTTTTCAAATAACCTATAAAATCGGCCTTTTCTATTTGATAATTAAAATCAAATATTCCGCCACGCATAATATTAAATAGGGTATTCGAAAAATGTCTGGTATCTCTAAGGTGATCTGCTGTTGCTTGAAGCCCATCAGATGAAGCATTAATTTGAATTAATTTTTTTGTTCCTAATTCAACATCTGCTTTTACTAAACTTTCTATGTTCTTATCCGTTTTTATCAATTCAATTATTTGAACAATATCTGAATGATCTTGATTCACATTGGCAACAAACATCCATTCTTTCTTAGAATTGGAATTTAAA
This sequence comes from Bacteroidota bacterium, assembly GCA_947488545.1. Classification (GTDB taxonomy): domain Bacteria; phylum Bacteroidota; class Bacteroidia; order Flavobacteriales; family Flavobacteriaceae; genus Flavobacterium. The sequence continues at coordinate 45 of CANKZE010000109.1, read as the reverse complement.
ACTATATCTGAATTTATAAAGTAAGCTCCTTTTTCACCTTTAATA
>CANKZE010000108.1 GCA_947488545.1 Bacteroidota bacterium | reverse complement strand
TATTAAAGGTGAAAAAGGAGCTTACTTTATAAATTCAGATATAGTTTTAAATTCCAATTCTAAGAAAGAATGGATGTTTGTTGCCAATGTGAATCAAGATCATTCAGATATTGTTCAAATAATTGAAACAATAACGAAGGATAAAAACATTGAAAGTTTAGTAAAAGAAGATGTTGAGTTAGGAACCAAAAAATTAATTGAAATTAATGCATCTTCTGATGGGCTTCAAGCAACAGCAGATCACCTTAGAGATACTAGACATTTTTCGAACACACTATTTAATATAATGCGTGGCGGAATATTTGATTTTAATTATCAAATTGAAAAACGCGATTTTATTGGTTATTTGAAAAAAGCAAATACAGTTGTTTTTCAAAATTTTGAAAAAGAAATAAAGCAGCTACCTGAATTATTTTCGTTGCAAACTTTAAAAGAATTTGCTGCAAAGCAAAATAATGCCGACTTACTTCGTTTGGCATCAGAATATTTGCCGCTTAAATTCAGTAGAAGACATGGAGATCCAAGTCGCCCTTGGAATAAATTTTCTATCAATACACAAAGTGAAATTGACGGGTCTAAAATATTAGATTACCAAGGAAACTGGCGTGATATTTTTCAAAACTGGGAAGCATTAGCGCATTCATATCCTGATTTTATGGACAGTATGATTCATAAATTCTTGAATGCCTCAACTTTTGACGGATACAATCCGTATCGCGTTACCAAAGACGGATTTGATTGGGAAACGATCGAACCTGATAATCCATGGTCATACATTGGATATTGGGGAGACCACCAAATTATTTATTTATTAAAATTCCTTGAATTCATAGAAAAATACGAGCCAAATAAATTGGAATCTTATTTTGAAAATGAATGTTTTGTATATGCAGCCGTTCCTTATAACATAAAACCGTATGAAGATATATTGAAAAATCCTAAGGATACTGTTGGATATAATCACGATTGGGAAAAGCTAATTAATCAAAGAAAACAAGCTATAGGTGCCGATGGTGCTTTATTAAATAGTAATGATAAAGAAATTTATCATGTTAATTTCATCGAAAAGATATTAGCGACTGTGTTGTCTAAAATGTCCAATTTCATTCCGGAAGGTGGTATTTGGATGAATACCCAACGACCAGAATGGAACGATGCTAACAATGCGTTAGTAGGTAATGGGGTTTCCATGGTGACGCTATATTATTTAAGACGATTTTTGAAATTCTTCCAACAAATTTTAGAGAATTCAAAATTAGAAAACATCAAAATCTCGAATGAAATGGTAGAGTTTTACCATGAAGTAAGAGAGTGTTTGGTTGAAAATAAGCAGTTGCTTTCAGGTAAGATTGATGATAGATCTCGAAGAATAATAATAGATCGTTTGGGTAAAGCGGCTTCCGATTATCGTTTTCAAATTTATAACAGTGGTTTTTGGGGTAAAAAAAGAACCCATTCAATGGCTGGTTTAAAAACATTTACCCAAGTGTGTTTGGATTTTATTGATCATTCTATTGAAGCAAATAAAAGAGCCGATAATTTATACCACGCCTATAATTTAGTGACTATTAAGAACGAAAAAGAGATGTCAATTTCTTATTTAAGCGAAATGCTTGAAGGTCAAGTTGCCGTTTTAAGCTCGGGGTATTTAAGTTCAAAAGATGCATTAGTGGTTTTAGATAATTTAAAATCTAGTAAATTATTTAGAAAAGACCAATACAGTTATTTGTTGTATCCAAACAAAGAATTGCCAAAATTCTTAGTAAAGAATACAATTCCAAAAGAAGCCGTTGCAAAATCAGAATTACTTACTCAATTGGTTTCCAAAAAGAACCTCCAAGTGATTAAAATGGATTGCGATGGTAATTATCATTTTAATGGAAATTTCAACAATGCCAATGATTTAAAGGTGGCACTTGAGCAATTAAAAAGTCAAGAAGAATTTAAAAATTTAGTTGAAAAAGAAACCAATACTATAACTGAAATTTTCGAGCAAGTATTTAATCATAAAGCATTTACCGGAAGATCGGGAACGTTTTATGGATATGAAGGTTTGGGATCAATTTATTGGCATATGGTTTCTAAACTGCAATTAGCAGTGCAAGAATGTTGTTTTAAAGCGCAAAAAGAAAACGAATCTCCAGAAATAATTGGTCGTTTATTAGAACATTATTATGAAGTAAACGCCGGAATTGGAGTGCATAAATCACCTTCATTATATGGTGCTTTTCCTACCGATGCGTATTCACATACCCCTGCTGGAAAAGGGGCGCAACAACCAGGAATGACTGGGCAAGTGAAGGAAGATGTATTGAGTCGATTTGGAGAACTTGGAGTTTTTGTAAAAAAGGGTTGTCTACATTTAGCACCTTTATTATTAAGAAAAGAAGAATTCTTAAAAGAATCTAAATCATTTCATTTTGTGGATGTAAATATGAAGCAAAAAACAATTGAATTACAAGAAGATTCCCTTGGATTTACCTATTGTCAAACTCCGATTGTATATAAAATTGGTGATACAGATAGTATTGAAGTAACCTATTCTAATGGTACTGATGCTGTTTTTAATTCAAATAAATTAGATGTTCAAGCAAGTCAAAAGTTGTTTTTGAGAACCGGTGAAATCATAAAAATAAAATTAACTATTGATAAAATAGTATTACGATAAGAATAATAAGTTGGGTGTAAACTCAAAAAAATATAAATTTAAAATATAAATTATGTCAAATAACAACAGCAACTCAAATGGATCGGTTTCTATGGGTCAAAAGATTGCCTTTGGATTAGGAATGTTGGCCAACCAAATGTTCCCGGCAGCACTAGGGATATTTATGGTTGTGTTAGTTGAAAATTTAGGCATGCCAACTTGGATGTGGGGTATTACTTACTTTTTGCCTAGAATATTAGATGCTTTTATTGACCCAATTATGGGTTTTATATCTGATAATACTCGATCCAAGTGGGGAAGACGAAGACAATATGTTTTTATTGGTGCCATAATTATGGGGATTTCTTTTGTAGTAATGTGGCAATTATTTAGAGAAAGTGGAATAGATTATAATTTCTATTACTTTCTTACATGGTCAATAATATTTTATATAGGACTATCCATTTTTAGTGTTCCCTATGTTGCAATGGGTTATGAAATGAGTGATGATTTTCATGAAAGAACTAGTATTATGGCAATCTCACAATGGATTGGTCAATGGGCTTGGGTTATTGCACCATGGTTTTGGGTTATTATGTATGATCCAAGTTGGTTTCCAAATGCAGATACTGCTACAAGAACTTTAGCCATTTGGGTAGGGATTTCCTGCATGATTTTAGCAATGATTCCTGCAATATTTATTAAAAGTAAGTCGACTAAAGATGAGGTTAGTTTTTCTCCATTAACATTTAAAGCTATTGGTGGTAGTTTCAAAGAAATATTAAAAAGTTTTAGTGAAGCATTTAGAAATAAACCTTTTAGAAAACTTTGTATTGCAACTTTCTTCATATTTA
>CANKZE010000107.1 GCA_947488545.1 Bacteroidota bacterium | reverse complement strand
TTTGCAGGGTTTACTAAATTAATATGATCTTTATAATTTGTCCATTTGTCCGAAATTGAACCTTCTGGTATTTTTGAATCTAATGCCATTATAAATTGAATTAAATTTGATTAAAATGATGGAATAACGCAATAACTATAAATCCTAAAGGAACAATAATTGCAAATGCATATCCTAATTTATGAAGTGCTTTTGAATATTTATTATTAAATCCAACCGATTGGAAAGACGAGTTGAAACCGTGCCATAAGTGCATTGATAATAAAATAAATGCTAATGCATACAATCCAGTTCGAACTGGACTTTCAAATTTATGGTTTAATTCTTCGTAATATCTAGTTGGATTAATTTCGTTTACGTTGATGTATTTGTAATTAATTTCATGAACCCAAAAATCGTAAAAGTGCAATCCTAAAAACGCTAAAACCACTAATCCAGAAATAATCATATTTCTAGAAACCCAAGAGGAATTGGCTGCTCCATTATAATTTGCATACGATACAGGTCTAGAACTTCTGTTTTTTATTTCTAAAACCATTCCCATTACAAAGTGAAAAACAACTCCAGCTACCAAAATTGGCTGCATTACAAATTGAATTATCGGATTGTAACCCATAAAATGTGACATCATATTGAATACCTCTTCACTAAAAATAGAAGTAAAATTGATGAAAAAATGAAGTGATAAAAAGGAAATTAAAAAAAGTCCTGAAAGTGCCATTGCAACTTTCTTTGCAATTGAAGACTTTAGAAATGAGGAATTGGCCATGATAAAATCAATTTTTATTTTATAATAATGCACAAAAATAATCATTAATAGAACATACTACAACCTTTTCGTTGTAATTTATAATGATTTTAAGGTGATTTTGACAATTGTTTAATTATTGTTGAATCCGATTAAAATAATTCAATGAAATTTTGAATAATATGCAAAATATGAAATTTCATTTTGTTCAATTAATACGTTTTGGTTACGTCTTCATCGATTACAATAATAAAATTGGCTTTACCCAAATATTCAGGCTCTAGTTTTGAGATGTCATTTTGAGAAACGGTAGCAATTGTAACAATTTTAATTGTAGGATTTTCCTGTTTTAAATACCAATTAATTCCCTCAAAATTATCGCTATGATAGGAACCGTTATAATGAATAAATAAAGAGTTTTCTTTTCGATTTTTATTAATAAAATGAGCCATTGTAGCATCTTTTGAAGCTTGGGCTTTAGGTAAATTTTCGCCACCATGACCACCCATTTCTTGAATCATTTTACTATATCCTGGTAAGGCTGAATCGTACTTAAAAGGCAATGGAGCCATCCAAGATTTTTCTTCATTTGACAATTTATCTAATGCTTCAAAACCGTTTTTAAAAACTAAACTTGCAAATCTTCGAGGGATATTGGTAGCAATAAAATCAACCTTATTTTCCTTTGCAAAATCTACTAGTGGTTTGTAATCCGTTTTATAGTTGGGCCAAAGTCTTGCGGTACTATCTAATTTTTTCTGATTGATTTCACCATTTAAATATTGATTTACTTGTTTTTGATTATCCGCCTCCAGCATTTCTGCTCCTAAAACCAATAATTTTTTTCCAAATAAATCTTTAGTTATTTCTAATTCAAGCCAATGCGCCACAGAATTATCATGGTATTCTCCAAATAAAAGTACCTCTGCTTTTTGTGAACTGTTTATAATGTCTTTATAACTGGCCTTTTTTCCATTTTGATAATAAATCAAATACGAAGGTTTATTTTGAGCACTTGAATAGAGGGAAAAAAAGGAAATTAAGATTAAGAGTAGCGACTTCATAAAAAACAATTGTTAAATTATTATTTCTGCTAAATTAAATAAAATTGCGCAGGATTGATTATAAAATTATTAAATTCCTATAAGAAGTTGCTGAATATTTTAAATATCGTAAAAATTAATTAAGAAGCCATTTTTAAGCGTTAAATTGTATTAAACATCAATACCACTTTGTAATTTTACAAAAAATAGACAACTAATGAATTACGGAATAGACGCTATCGCATTTGATGTTGCAAAAATACATTTACCAATAAATACATTGGCAAATAATAGGAATATCGATCCTGAAAAATTGGAAAAAGGATTGGGATTGCTTAAAATGACTTTGCCAGATACTCATCAAGATACGGTGGTTTTTGGCGCCAACGCATTGACTAAATTGATTGTAGATAATGCAATTATCTTAGAAGACATCTCCCGAATTTATGTTGGAACCGAAAGCGCAATTGACAGTTCAAAACCTACAGCTTCCTTTTTGGTTTCATTGATGGAACAAAAATTTGGTGCAAACCGATTGCAAGAATGCGACGTTGTCGATTTTACTTTTGCATGTATTGGTGGTGTTGATGCAATGCAAAATTGTATTGATTTTGTAAAATTAAATCCAAGTAAAAAAGCAATTGTAGTCACATCTGACATTGCAAAATACGATTTAAATTCTACTGGTGAATACACTCAAGGTGCAGGAGCAGTTGCTTTATTAATTTCTCAAAATCCTAGAATTATTTCATTTGAAAATAATTGGGCAACAAGCACAAAAGGAGTTTTTGATTTTTTCAAGCCTTACCGCTCAATTTCAAAAGAAGCAATTACCGGAAATTCGAATAACGAAAACTGGTTCGATAATTTAGAAGCTGAAATTGAAATTCACAAAGACCAACCGGTTTTTGAAGGGCAATATTCCAATCAATGTTATATGGATAGAACTAGAAATGCTTACTTTTCGTTTAAAAAAGAAAGCGGTTCTGAAAGTTCAGTATATACTTCTTGGAAAAGTATAATTATGCACCTTCCATACTCTTTTCAAGGAAGAAGAATGTTATCGGAAATCTATTGTTTGGATCATGAAAACAAAATTATTAACGGAGATGAAGATGATGCAGAATACCAAAACAAACTGAAAGAAATCAGCAAATCGGAGGAATACCGCAACTTTGTAAACGAAAAATTACAACCTGCAGAAATTGCTTCTTCTTTAATTGGTAATTTATATACAGGTTCAATTTTTATGGGATTTCTATCGACTTTAGCTCATTTTTATCAGTCAAAAACAGACCTTTCAAATCAAAAGTTTGGTTTCCTGGCTTACGGAAGCGGTTCGAAATCAAAAGTATTTGAAGGGACAATACAACCCAATTGGGCATCGGCAATTTCGAATGTTAATTTGTTTCAAACATTAGAAAAAAGTCATGAAATTGGATTTGAAACGTATGAAAAATTGCACAAAAAAGAGCAAAAATCGAGTGTTCAGTCGCCAAAAAGTGAGTGGATATTGGATAAAATAGAAAATGAAAATCCTAACCTAATAGGTGCTAGATATTACAAATGGATTGATTAGATTTGTAATCTAATTTAATGCATTATGAAATACCATCAAATTAACAGTAATTTATTTGTAAAAAATCGTTCGAAATTTACGGCTCAGATGAAGCCTAAAAGTGTGGCGGTTTTTAATTCTAATGATATCTACCCGGTTTCTGCCG
>CANKZE010000106.1 GCA_947488545.1 Bacteroidota bacterium | reverse complement strand
TTTAATCTTTCAAACCTTCTATAATTAAAAAAAATCGTTAATATTAATATAAACAAATTAACAACCAATGCAATCCAGAAGAAATCATAAATGTGGTGTTCCATCAGTTCTTGTCTTGCTATAGAATTTATATTGATTACCATTATGGTAAACATTAATATTCTCATAAGAATTTCGGGAACTACAAAATTCTTTTTAGACTCAAAATTAAGTTCAATGTTGTTTTTCATTTAATATCTATTTACCTAAAATAATTGTGAAAATTTCAAATTTAGAGTACCCCGGCCATCTTCTCTTTAGCCAATTCAAAGAATAGGCCACCAATAAAAATTGTAGAGAGAAACCAAAAAATATCAATACCCTATGTATATTTTGAAGTGGTAGATTTGAGAATAAAACTTGATAAATTGTGAGGTGAAAGGCATAAAGAAAAAGACTAACCCTACCCAACTCACTTAAAAAATTAAACATCTTACCTTCCAGGTACATTCTTTTTGTCCAAAAAAGAATGATAACTGAACAACCAAAAATTAAATAAATTAAACTTGATGGATAAAATATCTCAACTGAAAATGACCGAAATTCTGGAGGATAAAAAAAGTAATAAACTCCCGAAATCATAAATGTAATTACAAACCAAAAATAATTGAATGATTTTGTCACATCAAAGGTTTTAATTAGGTTACCAAAAATAGGGAATACCAACCAGGGGAAAATAGGGAACCACCCATTAAACAAAAAGTTCAATAATGAATCTTTGTAACCAAAATCTTCACCCAATCCTGGTTCAGAAATATTGAATTGGTAAAATCCTAAAAACTGAAATAAAAAACCGATTAGTAGAACAACAAAACTTATGTAAACCTTTATTTTATTAGATAGTTGAACAATTATTCTGAGAATAAATACCGATGTTCCTATCAAATACATTATATCAAATGAAAAAAAAGGATTAATTGAAAAAACAAATACATCAATGAAAACTCCTATTAATAATAAAATAATTCCTCGTGTAAGCGTTTTTTTGAAAGATGTTTTTTCGTTAAAATTATACCCTAATAAAAATAAAAAAATTGGAGCAGCCGATGAACAGACTATGCGTTCAAAAGTTAGAATAGAACTAGTTTCTATATAAAAAGGCAATAAATGAGCGTAAAACATTATCATAATTGATATGCCTCGTAAAACATCAATATTATTTTCCCTTTTTGTCATTTAAAAATTAATTTGATTGCATTGCCGAATAAGTAAAATAAGCGACACCTATTGTAAAACTTAGAAATGAAATAGAGAATGAAAGAATATCTAATTTGACATTATCTCTCACCTTAAAGCGCTGTTCTATAATGGCATAAATAGCAATAATTGTGATTAGAATAATTGTTAAAAGGTGTAATCTATCCGAAAGATTAAAATTTGTAAGGGGTAAAAATCCATCGGTCACATATTTATTACCCACAGTTGTAAATAAAGAACCTACAATCAATGCCATTTTTTCTTCAGAACAATTATTGGGGTAGAAAAGACTAATAGATGCTAAAATGACTGAAACAAAAAGGGTAAGGAAGGACTTAAAAAATAAATTCCAAGAATCTCGTTTTAGATTGACTTGAATATCAATACCTGGAAACTCTAAAGGGTCTTTTGAGTGGAGATAACCAAAATTTGAATCATAATTTTTTATCCCAGGCTTTGCAAATGAGGATTCAACTGTCCAATCTTGTATAAATTCAGGAGATAGTCTTGATTTATCATCAAAATATAAGTTGTAATATTCAAGATCCGTATATTTTGTATACTCCATTCGGAGATTAATATTTTGTATATCAAAGGGATAATTTACAACGTTAAATTTATTCAAGATTGTTGCTGTGATTTTACATTCGGAGTGATATTTTCTTTTTTCAGGTATTGAATCATAATCTATTGAAGAAATATTTAAGTCTGCACAATTAGATAAATCCAAATATTTTTCAAAATCAAATATTCCATCTTCTGTATTTAACCATAACCAAAATACAATTTGATACTTTGAATTTTGATAATCAATACTGTAAATATCTTCAACAAAAACCCCTACTTCAACATTCTGACGTTTGTCTTTTGAATGTATTGTAAATGTTGTTAATAACACCAATAAAAATAGAGTAAATCGGATTTTCATAGGAAGTGATTAGAATGGTAGTTCTGGATATGGAATGAACGAAACCGCTATTTTAACTATCGCTGGTGCGATAACGAAGGTCAACGAAACTAATATAATGGCGTGTAACCAGGCGATTTCAGTATTGTTTTTGATTAATTCATCTGTTTCGTCCTCTTTTGTCAAAAGTGACACTATGAAAAAACTAAATTGAAAAAGTACTATTGAAAACAACCAAGAAACGGCAAAGAAACTTACTGCGTATAAAATTGCTTTGGGAAAATCATTTCCTTTGAGGAAAAACAATATGGCATCTGAAGCCCCTTCTGATATATGAATTAGATTAACTGCTGATGCAAGTAAACTACTCAAAAACAAAATTGTTAAGGCGTTATTTTTTGAATTACCGTATTTTGAGAAGAAGATTCTTTTCATTTTTGCAAATGAAAAAAGGTACACTATTCCAAGTGTTAGCAAAATAAGTAAATCTGCTGAATTTTTAAATAAGTCATTCATATTTTAAAATTTATAATTGTTTTCATTCCAACTCTGCTTTCCAATCATTTCCCTCAACTCCATAACCTAATCTCCAGTTGGGAGAAGTTAATTCCCAAAGAACATACTTCTTTCCGAAATTATTTTTACCCGTTGAGTAAGTGTTGTTATTTGGTAAGTTAATTCCTAGAACACTATGCCACTTACTTCTACTGACCATAACTGCAACATCAAACCCCATTTCCTTTAAGATGGTAAATGCAAAAAGTGCTCTCGTATCACAATCCCCCGTTTTTTTATAGGCAAATTCAAAGGGTGCATAAACCCCGAAAGGATCTACATTATTGCAACATCCATCAGCATTATTGCTAGCGTTACAATCATTTTTAAAAAAGCCAAAGTTAGTTTGGCAAGGACATTTTACGAATCTACCAGAATTTATAGGGTACTCAATGCCTTTTGAACTTAATATGAGGGTGTAAGGAATATATTGTATAGATGAACATACATATTCAATTGCACCTAAATAATCTAATTCTTGTTTTTTTATGTACAATTGCATTTTCTCAATTAAATCTGATATGTAAACTCTATCGTAGCGATATAACTTACCATAATCAAAAGATTTTTCTCTATTTTTCGTGGATGATTTTAAGTACCCAACTTTATATTTGAACCTTATTTTATGTCCATCCCCATTAAAGTCTTTCCATTTCCAAACTAAATATTTATCTTCATTGATAGAAGTAGTATCATCTTCCTCATCCTCAATTTCAATTTCTTCTTCCTCTGTTTCCAAATCAACAATTAGTCTTGGAATATCTTTACCATCAAACAACCTATCTAATAAGAGCAAATTGGACAACAGGGCAATTAAACGTAATAGTACCCAAAATATTTTTT
>CANKZE010000105.1 GCA_947488545.1 Bacteroidota bacterium | reverse complement strand
ATAGAGAATAACGACTGATACTATTAGCAATATTATTAATTTACTTGTTTCACCCAATTCCGAGTCTGAACCACTATTACCACAGTTTGGACAAGGTTTATATTTTGGAACATATGGATAATCACAGCTTAAACACTTAGCCATATTTGTATTTTTTTTAAATGCTTTCTTAAGATTTTATTGATTGAAATTTAATAAAATTAAAATATTTCTACTATAGATTTTATTTTATCTTGTTTTATTTGAAGGTATAAATCTTTGGGAATGTAGATGAATAAAAATAAATTATTTTGGAAATCGGTTATTTTATTTTTTAAAATTTTTAATTCAATACATTCTATTTTCTCAATCTCCTTGTTGGTAATATAAATAGTTTTTTTCTCAAAATTCTCACATTCTACATCATACCAATAACCTGGAGACCAAGATTCATAAAAGCCATCGGAAATAGCCAAATAAATCCTACGATTTGATTTTACATATTTTTCATATTGAATATTTTCATCAAAAAAACCATACGTTGAATTGGTGTCAATGCAGTATTTGAGTTTATAATTCCCAGTCGGTTCTATAATGATAATAGAATCCCCCTTAACTTCATTATTTATTTTATTATTATCTTCTTCTATGTATTTATTTAAATTAGAACAGTATACAATTTTTTTACCTTTTTTAAATTTAATAAAATCTTCTTCATTAGAAAAATCTGATTTTAAATAATTGAAAATATCACCAATTTTATCTCTTGTTTTACTAAGAAAATGGATATAACTTTCATTGGAATCTTTTTTGTTATAGGTGTATAGACTTAGACAAATTCCAACAAACCAAAATACATTCCTTAATTTTTTATTGGTTGGTCGATTAACCGGAATAGGTGAACGTATAGTCGGATTTGCAGGTTGTGGATTAACATTAATAGGTTGTGGATTAGGTTTTGATACATATTGCTTTTTTGGTATATTGGTTTTTTGATTTGTTAATGGAGGCGAATTATTTGTATTTGCAATAGTTTTATTAACATCTAGTGGAAATAAAATAAAATCATCTTCTTGAGAAACGGGATTATTTTGAGTGGTTTGTTTAGTTTCTTGAATATTTAATGGAAAAAGTACAAATTCATCCGCACCATTAACAAGATTACTTTTATTATTATCTGAATGAGAATCTAATTTTGAATTGGTTTTGTACGAATTATCTTTAGGTCTTTTCATAATCCAAGATTATACTACCTGAAATTAAAAATAGTATTGAATTTAATTTTTTTATCCAAAAGGAATACTTCAAATTCTTTTTTCCATTCTACCATTGATGGTCTATTTGATGGAAAATCACTATCAAATGCTCTGATAAACAACTTTTGAAGACCCATAGGGATTTGGTTGAAGTTATTATGTCTAAAATCATTTAACGTCTCATTGTGAAGAAATTTTCGATTTCTTCCCCATGCAAAACATTTATTTTTGACATAGAATTCAGTTGAAATACCATCAGTAAATCTAGTCCCACCAATTACACTAAATGGATGAGTAGAAAATATTAATTGATAAAAAATAACTGCGATACTGTAGTAGTCATAATATTTATCTAGTGGTCCTTCAGGAGCCATGTAGTCGGGGGTATATTGAGGATGTGTAGGCCCCAGTTTTCCTGTGCTGTTTTTTAAAGTCAAATTATCTAGGTCTAAAATAAAAGGCACAATATTGTTTGTGTTATTTTCAATTGACACCAAAATGTTTAATGGTTTAATATCAAAATTACATACATCTAATTGAATTGGAGCACCTTGCTTTGATTTAATGTTATAAATTTTATCAAATGAATTTGCTAGGCTATAACTTAAAATAAATCGATTCCTTAAATTATCACCACTATAAAAAAAAGTATTCATCCAAAGTTGGTATCTGCTACTTTCTTTTTTATATTTATAGAAAGCTTTTTGATGGTCATATGCAAAAATAATTTGGGAAAGATCAATTCCATTATTTACTGTATTCATCATGTAACCAACAATTTTTCCATTACGGTCTTTTACAATGTCATTTGGCCAAGTACCAACAGACCGAGATACTGAACCATAATTTATATTAAAATCTGCTATTTGTTCTAGTTTATAAAATTTTTCAATTCTACTTACTAGAGTAATTTCTTTTTGCAAATATTCTGGATGAAATAATTTTATTGCTTTCGATCTATCATTTGCATGCAGGAATACCTCGCCAGCCGAACCTTTACCTAATGAATTGCCTAATTTTATTGAATTACCATTCGAATTAAAATACATAATAATTTATTTATAATAAAGTATCAAAGTTTTATCATCATCCAATGAAGGGTCGCTAATACTTTTTAATTCAGTTTGAACGTTATTTATAAAATAAAATCCATTTTCAATTAAATTTGATAATCTAGAATTTGCCTCCTCAATAGTATTAACTTCATTTAATGATTTAATTAAACCTTCAAAAAACGGATGGAACGGTTTGTTTAAATCATAAAATGCATTATCTCCAAGAATATCATCGTAAACTCCTGTTTTAGGACCTTTAGAACTCCCATCAATTAAAAATTCTTGACATCCATCAGATGAAACAAAGTAATAATCTACTTTTTCATCAAATATTACATAAGATCTAAATATTTTATCCCAACCTTCTTTAATAAGAAAAAAAGTGGATCCTGCAGTAAATGTCATAAAGGGAACTGTTAATGGCCTTGTCTCGGTTCCATTAGAATAACCAGCTCTTCCGTCTCCTATATTTGCCGAAAGAAATCCAAAGGGGGTTTTTATTACTAAAATTAGGGTGCAATATAAATCTTTAGGTTCATGACCTGATTCTTCGCCAAAACTTAAAAGGTCAGCTCTTGTTTGATTAAATAAATCGTTACTTAATTTGTTCCACCCATCTAAAATCAACTTTTTTTCTTCCTCTTTTTTGAAGTCGTATTTTGTTAATTCTTCAATTGCTAAACTTCTAGATTTACATAACTCGAGTAATCGATTTACACAAAAGTTGGATGCTAAATGAGAGTAGGTAGAAGAGCCAGCTCCATCTGAAACAACAGAAACATCAAAAATTAGAGGTTTCTTTAAAATTAACAGTCTTTTTAAACCTCCAATTTTTATTTTATCATATTTGAAAGCATCTTGACAAGGAATTTGTGGTTCCATTTTTTTATGGGACTTTCCTTGAACACTAGTCCATGCAACCTTAAAGTCTTTGTTCATATTTACTTAAGTACTTAAATCAAATGTTATAGGTGTAGCAACGGAAGTTGGTAATTGAACAGCTTGAGTGCCCCCTTTTTCCATAATTCCAGAAATACTGGCGCTAACAAACTGAAATACCTCAGTAAATTTAGATACATCTTTCATTGCAAATGCAGTTCCTACATTCTTTAATCTCTCATCTGCTGACTGTGCAGCAAGCTTAGCTAAAAGTTGCATATCCGCACCATCAACACCAAAAGGTAAAAATATAAATCTTTTTTCATCAGATAATTTTTGAATATTTTGATCTAATTCCTCAATTTCTTCAGCTGTATTTGTAGGAGCTCCATCAGTAAATAGTACAATAAATGGCCGGTAATATTGTTCACCATTCGATTTGTAGAAATTTTTTCTGTCCGTAACAAGCTCTATTGCTTTGTTCATACCAGATACCAGATTTGTTACTCCACCAATATTTAGTATTGGTAAATCTGTATCAGGAGATATTAAATCAATTGGACGTTCTACTCTTGCATCATCATCAAAAGCAACAATTCCTAACTCAAGTCGATTTGACAGCATCGTATCATTTAAGATATCTTCTTTTATTTGAACTAATGCTTTATTTAATTCTTCAATAGGCATTCCG
>CANKZE010000104.1 GCA_947488545.1 Bacteroidota bacterium | reverse complement strand
GTTTAACCGTTACTTCAATTGAAAATAACGATTATAAGGTGACTGCGATTCAAGAAACTATCGATAAAACGAATTTATCGGACTGGAAAATTGGTGCGGCTGTTAATTTAGAGCGCGCCATGAAATTGGGAGACCGATTGGACGGACATATTGTTCAAGGACATGTGGACCAAACCGGAATTTGCAAAGGGATAAAAGAGGCAGACGGGAGTTGGTATTATACTTTTGAATACGATCCGATTTTAAATAACCTTACCATTGAAAAAGGATCAATTACGGTTAACGGAGTGAGCTTAACAGTAGTAAATTCGATGAAAAATGAATTTAGTGTTGCCATAATTCCTTACACTTATGAGCATACTAATTTTCATGATTTTGTAATTGGAACTAAGGTAAATTTAGAATTTGATGTGATTGGGAAGTACGTTTCGAAACTTTATTCGAATAAATAAATCTAAATTATTTTTTCCATTTTAGACTCTCCATTAAATTCTGAACATCATTTTTGATATAACTTGCTGCAGGCATAATTGAATCAAAATTGGGTTTTGCATAGAAATAAACCGACCCTGTTACGAAATTTTTGGTGCTGTCGGTGACATAAAATTGGGTGTTGGTCGCCGCATTTCCATTTACTTGATAGAACATTCCAAAAACTCTTTTCTCTATGTTTATATAAGGTTGCTCTAAAATATCATCCGCTTTAATCACGTGCTCGTAGGTCAATTTTTGAGCATCTTGAAGTAATAATTTAATGTTATTATTCACGGGTTTATAACTCAAATAAATGGTAGCCTTCATTTTTGGGTAGGTAATTTCAAAATTACAATCTCCTTTTTCGGTAATTATCGCATTAGAATTAATATCGAAAGTATAATGACAATCGTTTTCATAATTTTTATATTCCGCTATTGGATAATCTAATCTCAAATAACTTGCTGGCTTTGGAATAGTCTCATTTTTGCAACTAATAACTGAAATTGCAAAAGTGAAAAGTAATATTAAAACTATGTTTTTTTTGAACATTTATAATTATTCTATAGTTACTTTTATTTGTTTTATTCTCTTTCTATCGATAGAAACAATTTTAAACAAACAATTTTCAAATATAAATTGGTCTCCTCTTTTAGGAAAATTACCTTGAATTTCTAATAAAAATCCGGCAAGAGTTTCCGCTTCTCCTTTTCTTTCTTCAAATAGCGTTTCGTCTACATCGATGATTCTATAGAAATCTTTTAGGTTGATTTTTCCTTCAAACAGATAATTTTTTTCATCTATTTTAGTGAAAGGAATGTCGTCATCATCAAATTCATCACTAATATCACCGACAATTTCTTCGATTACGTCTTCGAGAGAAACCAATCCTGAGGTTCCGCCGTATTCATCAACCACAATCGCAAGGTGATTTTTCATGGTTTGAAATTCCTTCAGCAAATCATCTAATTTTTTATTTTCAGGTACAAAAAATGGTTTCCTCAAAAGCGTTTTCCAGTCAAAATTGACTTTATCAATATGTGGTATTAAATCTTTAACGAAAAGAACGCCTTCAATATTGTCAATGTTGTCATTGTATACCGGAATTCTTGAATAACCTTTATCAATTATTTTAGGAAGAATTTTATCAAAAGGTTCGTTAATTTCAATTGCGAAAACATCAATTCTTGGACTCATGACTTGTTTTGTGTCAGTATTTCCAAAGTTTACAATGCCTTCTAATATTTTTTGTTCACCGTGAGAAGAACCTTCAGAGGAAGTTAATTCAAGGGCTTGCGATAATTGATCAACCGTAAAATAGGCTTTTTGTTTCCCCAATTTTTCATGCAAATAAATTGTCAATGCTCTCATTGGAGAACTAATTGGCGTTAGCAATTTATCCAATATATATAAAGGGCGAACTACAAATTCAGCAAACTTCAGATTGTTTCTATTGGCGTAGACTTTTGGAAGTACCTCGCCAAATAATAGAATTAGGAAAGTAACGACAATTACTTCTAAAATAAATTTGATTAATTCCGATTCAATTGCGGAAAATAAACTTGCACTTATAAAGGAGAATAAAATTACAACTCCAATATTGATAAAATTATTGGCAACAAGAAGCGTTGCTAATAATTTTTTCGGTTTGTCAACTAATAATAAGATCAATTTCCCCTTTGAAGAATCGGCTTTTGAAAGATCATCAAGGGTTTTTGGGGACAAAGAAAAAAAGGCAACTTCGGCACCGGAAAGCAATGCCGATATAAAAAGCAAAACAAAAATTCCAATTGTGCCAAAAAGCAAATTAGAATCTATGTTTTGAAAAATGTCAGTGAAACTGGGAGGTTCCGGGTCCAAATTTAATGGGATTAGTTAAACAATTAGTATGGCGAATCATCTAATAAGCCTGCTGGCGAATCAGTATTGGTTGGTTTAAATGGTTCAGATTCTTTTTTAGTAGTTAAAAAAGTAAATTCTGTAACTTGAATTTCAGTTGTAAACTTGGTTGACCCTTCATCGGTTTGCCATTGGCGTGATTTTATTCTTCCTTCAACATAGATTTTATCTCCTTTAGATAAATACTTTTCGCAAATTTCAGCAGCTTTATTACGAACCACTAAATTGTGCCATTCTGTAGTATTTATTTTCTCATTTGTAGTTTTATTGATATAGGTTTCATTTGTTGCCAAAGGAAATCTACCAATACAATTACCCCCATCGAAGTAGTGCATTTTAACATCATCGCCTAGGTAGCCAATCAGCATCACCTTGTTTATTGTTCCGTTCATCTTATTTTGAAAGTTTTAGTAATTCCAAATGTACGCTATTTTAACTTAATTCAGTGTATTCCTCTTCTATAAAATTAAAAATAACTTTTGGAAATGGAAAATTCTTGATGTTTTTTTTATTTGTAGCTCCCAAAATTTCCCCTTTTACTTTTACTTTCCAAAAATTTATATTCAAATGTTGGTGTGATAATTTATGGATTTTACCCTTTGAATTCAAATTTGAAATTCCTTTTATTTTGTATTGAGAGCTGTATTTATCGGATATCAATTCCGATACGGCATCTAAATTTAATTCGGTTTCGGTTTCAATAAGTGGAAATTCATATAAATTTTGCCAAATTCCTTTTTGATCTCTTTTCTGAATAAGGGTGTTTAATTTATCGTCTTCAAAAACTATATAATTAAAAAACCGGTAGCTAATTTTGATTTTCTTTAATTTCACCGGAAGGTTTTGCACTTTTTTCTTTTGCAATGCGGCACAACTGCTATTGAAAATACAATTTTGGCAATCGGGGTTTTTGGGAACACATTGTAAAGCACCAAATTCCATAATGGCCTGGTTGAAAGTTGCGGGATCATTTTTTGGCATTAATTCCAAAGCCAAGTCGGAAAACTCTTTTTTGGCTGTAGCCAATGAGATGTCGGTTTCAATATCAAAATATCTGGAAAGCACTCTAAATACATTTCCATCTACTACAGGAACTACTTCGTTGTGAGAAAAAGAAGCGATTGCGGCAGCGGTATATTCCCCAATTCCTTTCAGTTTTAATAACTCCTTATAATTATTAGGAAATTCCCCTTTTAATTCATTAGCTACATATTGCGCAGTAAAATGAAGGTTTCTAGCTCTTGAATAATATCCTAACCCCTGCCAATGTTTTAGAACTTTTTCCTCGGGTGCCTTTGCTAAATCAAAAACGGTAGGAAAAGTGTTAATGAAATCTAAATAATAAGGTAATCCTTGGGCAACTCTTGTTTGCTGAAGCATGATTTCAGATAACCATATATTATAAGGATTGTCCGTATTTCGCCAAGGCAAATCACGTTTATTATTTAAATACCAATTAATTAATGAGTTAGAAAAAATCACATTCTATTATTTAGAATGCAAAAGTAATTTTTTATGTTGTTAAATTTTAATGGTTTATGCTTGAATATTTGTTTTTTTAATTCATATATTTGCAACCTCAAAAAAAAGTAGAACTTTATTAATTAGAAAGAAAATGACGAAAGCA
>CANKZE010000103.1 GCA_947488545.1 Bacteroidota bacterium | reverse complement strand
TTATTATTGAGTCGGATGCTACCATTGTAGCTCCATTAATTTTTGCCTATTTATTAGATTTATAATACTATTTTATGAGAAGAGTTATTGTTGATTACGCAAAACTAACCAATGAAATCTTGAACTTATTAGTCGAGAAATTTCCTGACGGATATGATGATTCTAATATCATCCGATTTAAAAACCACAAAGACGAAACTATTGAAGCAGTAGAAGTTCGTACTGAAGACACTATTTACTTGGTTAAAATTAGTACTAAATTATCAGACAGATTAATCAATTTTGAAGATGATGATGATATTGTGGTGCCTTTAGACGCTATTAAAGGTATCGATTTGGATGATGATGTAGCGGCTGATGATGAAGAAGAAGAGGTTGATATTACAAAAGATCCTGAAGGTTCAAATGACATTGACGATGACGATGATCATGATGCGGACGATATCGCTGACGAAGATTCAGATGATGACGAAGAATAATTGAAATATAAAAAGGAACTCAAAACGAGTTCCTTTTTTCATGTTGTTAAGTTAAAGATATCTTTCTGAAAATACTTTTTGATGGTGCTTTTGGTGACCAATAATAATAAAACCTATTGCTCTAACAGATACTTCCTTATTCGAAGCACTACCAATTTTAGTTAGTTGTTCTTGTGAAAAACTATTGAATAACGATAATGTTGCTTGTCGAACAACAGCCATTTCAGTCAATAAACTTTGCAAACTTCTCTCTTTTCCATTTGAATTTGTAACGTAATCATTTTCGTCAAATCCAGGTAATGGCGTTTTATCATTTCTGGAAATTCGAAGCGCTCTGTAACTAAAAACTCTTTCTGAATCGATCAAATGCTGAATAATTTCTTTAATTGTCCACTTCCCTTCTGCATATTGATAATCAAATTTATCCATTGGAATGTTTTGAACAAACTTGATGAATTCGTGCAAACAAATCTCCAATTCTTCGATTAATTCAACATCTTCAAGCACTTGGATATAGGATTTATAAAAATCGGCATATTCATTAACCGGCAATTGATTGGATTTCATATTCTATTATTAAAGTTCAATTATTTTGATAGTCAAATTTATAAAAAAAGCCCCAAGAATAAACTTGAGGCTTTAAAATAGTTATTATTAAAAACTACAAGCTTTTAAAAATAGTATGCATTAAACGTTTTTTATCATTTAAACTTTCGTCTAATGATATCATTGTTTCTGTTCTATAAACACCTTCAATATCATCAATCATGAAGATAACATCTTTAGCGTGTTTAGTGTCTTTTGCTCTAATTTTACAGAAAATATTGAATTTTCCAGTAGTGATATGTGCAACTGTAACGAATGGAATTTCATTAATACGCTCTAAAACAAATTTAGTTTGCGAGGTATTATTTAAAAATACTCCTACATAAGCGATAAATGAATATCCTAATTTTTCATAATCTAAAGTCAATGACGACCCCATTATTATACCAGCATCTTCCATTTTTTTCACTCTAACGTGAACGGTACCGGCAGAAATTAATAATTTCTTTGCGATATCCGTGAAAGGAACTCTGGTATTATCAATCAACATGTCTAAAATTTGATGATCTACTTCATCTAAACGGAACTTGCTCATAAGTTTGTTTTTTTATGGAAATTAAATAATTAAATATTTTTTATCAAAATTCAAAAAAAAACTAATTTTTAATCAATCCGTTAACAAATTTTATACTTTTTCCTAAAGAAAACTCTGCTTTTTGGTCTATTTTCGGAATATTTATTTCTAAATCTTCGTATAAAGCTTCTTCAACGTCGCACTCAAAATGACCTGAAAAACCTTCTAAATCCCCTATTGCTGCTGTATAAGCGTTGAAAACTAATTGGTTATCAATTAATTCCTCTTTAAATTGAAGTGCAAAATTGGTGATAATTTTATTATTATCATAATTAATTTTGATATTTTTATAAATAAAATCATAAAAACAGATTTTATTATGAGGAATATTCATATAATCTTCAATTTTATTGCAAACTATATCGTTTTCGTAGATATGTTTCAAACCTTCAACTAATGCTATAAATACAAATTTTCGAGTAAATTCCCGATCATAATCTCCTTGAAAATGACCTGCTTCAATTAAAATAGTTGGTACATTTAAAAACTGAAAAGTATCCCCTACACAATTAATATTAAATGAATCATCAAAACGACCAACTTGATTTGGAATAAACTCTTGAAGTATTTTGTTCATCGCAACAATAACTTGAATCGCCTTGGTTCTAACTTCATTAATGTCTCTATTTTCGTTGTAAGCTGGCGCTAGAAAAGATACAGTCGCTGGTTTAATAGTATCAGATTCAATACCGTAAATAGTTCTTTGATCGTGCAAATTATAGCAAAAATCAGGTTTAAAACTTTCAAAAGTACTTCGCAACAACTTACTTTCGGGCTGGGTTAAATTCTGAGCATCTCTATTTAAATCAATTCCATTAGCATTTTCTCGAGTATAAAGAAATGCCCCATCGGGATTTAACATTGGCAAACAACAAAAAGTGAATTCGCTTAATAAATTCTTAGCTAAATCTGAATTACCGTTCAATAAGTTTAAAAAATCAAATAGCGCCTTTGTAGTCGTACTCTCGTTTCCATGCATTTGTGACCACAATAAAACTCTAGTTTTTCCTGTTCCTATTTCATATTTATAAATGGGTTTCCCAAGAACTGATTGCCCTATAATTTGAACTTGATTATCAGAATTAAATCGCAACAATAAAGGCTCAATAGCATTCAAAGTGATGTAACGCCCATTTAAATTGGTTTCTAAATTCTGACTAAATAAATTCTCGTAATTCATATTTCTATTTTATTAAATAAAAGTAAGCATTCAATTAAACGACATAACTATTTTCTGGGATTTTACCTGTAACTCCTTTAAAATGAAGTAATATTATTTTTAAATCGGCGTCAATATCACCAGTGGTATAAAATGGTTTGCCAAAATTAACTTCTTTTTTACCGTAGTTAAAAGCAACCGGAATTATCGGAACATTGGCTTTTTCAGCAATATAATAAAACCCCGTTTTTAATTCAGTTACTTTTTTTCGAGTTCCTTCTGGAGAAAGCCCTAAGCGAAATATTTTTCTCTTTTCAAATACTTGAGCAATAGAATCTACCATGTTCAATCCTCCTGTTCTATCCAAAGGCGCTCCTCCCATATATCGGAAATACCAACCTAAAAGAAATCCGAAAAGTTCTTTTTTGCCTAGCCAATTCATTTCAACCCCAATTATTCCTCTAGCAAATAAACCTACAAAAAAGTCAA
The DNA here is from genome assembly GCA_947488545.1 of Bacteroidota bacterium. Classification (GTDB taxonomy): domain Bacteria; phylum Bacteroidota; class Bacteroidia; order Flavobacteriales; family Flavobacteriaceae; genus Flavobacterium. Next base: position 725 of record CANKZE010000103.1, on the reverse strand, counting down.
ACCAACTTGTATGAGGGATTACAATTAAAATACATTTTTCAATTTTTTCATCGACTTCACCAACAATCTTCCAACCCATTAATCTGAAAAAAATGAATTTGTAAATGAGCTTTTTCATTCTTTACAATTTTTATGTAAAAGTAATATTAATCTGTTATTTTTGATAAAAAAAGAATATTGCTTAATAAATTACTTAGTTTTCTATTTCCTATTAACATTTTTAAACAGAATTCCTCTGTAAGTAACTCAATAGAAATCACTTGGAATAACGGCCAACTCGTTATGGATTCTAAGAATACCAATTATTCTTATGGAAGTTTACAACGAATATTACGTCGTGGATTACAATCTATAGGTTTTGAATACATAAAAAACTTAAATTCTATTTTGGTTTTGGGAGTCGCTGGCGGTAGTGTAATCAAAACATTAGTCAACGAAATCAACTTTAAAGGCGAAATAACCGGAGTTGAAATCGATCCAGCAATCATTTCTTTAGCCAATAAATATTTCAATTTAGATGAAATTCAAAATCTGACAATAATTATTGACGATGCAAGTAAATTTGTTCAAAAAACCGATAAAACCTTTGATTTAATTATCATTGATATCTTTCAGGACAATTCCATGCCCGAATTTCTATTTGAACTTGAATTTGTAGAAAAAACAATTTCACTTTTAAATCCTGGCGCCTACCTACTCTTCAATACAATGATAAATTCTAAAGC
>CANKZE010000102.1 GCA_947488545.1 Bacteroidota bacterium | reverse complement strand
CATATGTTCCTCCGTAAATAGTTCTACTAGAAACGATGTGATCTCCCTGACTACAAAGTTGTAAAAGGGTAGGAGTTATTGCTCCCATTCCAGATGCCGAAACATTTGCAGCTTCTGTTCCTTCCATAGCCGCCATGGCTTTATCCAAATATAAATTACTTGGTGAGGAATGTCTGGAATATAAATAACAGCCTTCTGCATTTCCTTCAAAGGTATCAAACATTGTTTTAGCAGATAAAAAAGTATAAGTTGAACTGTCTGAAATAGAAGGATTTACTCCGCCAAATTCACCAAAATATTGTAAATCTTGAATGTTGTTTGCAGGTTTGAAATTTTTCATAGAATTAGTTATTTATTTTATGTCAAATGAATCAAATTTTAGTTATTAATACAATAGTTAACTAAATATTTAGATTAATAATTTACATATTTGTATTATATTAGTTTTATTTTCTTTATTTTTATTGAAATATTTAATTTTGTAGATATATTTTAACCTTCAAATAAAATAATTCGTTTATGGATTCTATAGATAAAAAGTTATTGATTTTACTTCAAAAAGACAGTAAGAAAACTACAAAGGAACTTTCGGTAAAATTAAATTTATCGGTTACAGCTGTTTATGAGCGTATCAAAAAATTGGAACGCGAGGGAATAATTCAAAATTATGTTGCCCTAATCAATCGCTCAAAAGTGAATAAAGGTTTTGTTGTTTTTTGTCATATCAAATTAATTCAGCATACCCGAGAATTTTTAACAAAGTTTGAAAGTCAAGTAGTTAAACTAAGCGAGATTTTAGAGTGCCATCATGTTAGTGGTGATTATGACTATATTTTGAAAATTGCTGTTAGAGATATGGAAGAATATCGGGAATTTTTAGTAACTAAATTAACAACTTTAGAGCATATTGGTAGTACTCACAGTACTTTTATGATTAGTGAAGTAAAAAACACTACCGTTATTGAGATTTAAATTATGGTTAAAAAGTTCTAGATTAGGTTTTAATTTTCTTAATTTTGTACCACTTTTAATTACACACATATAAAACACAAGATTATGAGTTCATTTGACGTAGTCATCATCGGTTCAGGACCTGGAGGATATGTAGCTGCAATACGTTGCGCGCAATTGGGAATGAAAACGGCCATTATAGAAAAATATTCAACTTTGGGAGGAACCTGTTTGAATGTAGGTTGTATTCCTTCGAAAGCTTTGCTTGCATCTTCACATCATTACAGTGATATTGCTCATTTTGCTGAACACGGAATTGAAGTTTCAGGTGATGTAAATGTGAATTTAGAAAAAATGATTGCTCGTAAACAAGCTGTTGTTGATCAAACTTCAGGTGGAGTTAAATTTTTAATGGATAAAAATAAAATTACTGTTTTCGAGGGAAAAGGTTCTTTTGTTGATGCTACACACGTTGCTGTTGAAAAAGCGGACGGATCAAAAGAAACTCTTGAAGCAAAAAATATAATAATTGCAACAGGGTCAAAACCTTCATCTTTACCATTTATAAAAATCGATAAAGAAAGAATTATTACTTCTACAGAAGCTTTAAAATTAAAAGAAGTTCCTAAACACCTTGTTATTATTGGAGGTGGAGTTATTGGAATTGAATTAGGACAAGTATATTTAAGATTAGGAGCGCAAGTTTCTGTTGTTGAATTTATGGATAGAATTATTCCTGGAATGGATGGTTCATTGTCTAAAGAATTAATAAAAGTTTTGAAGAAACAAGGGATGAAATTTTATGTTTCTCACAAAGTAAAATCGGTAGTACGTAAAGGAAATAACGTAACTGTTCAAGCTGAAAACACTAAAGGTGAAACGGTAACTTTAGAAGGAGACTATTCGTTAGTATCTGTTGGTCGTCGTCCTTACACTGATGGTTTAAATGCTGATAAAGCTGGAGTTGTTATTTCAGAAAGAGGACAGATTGAAGTAAACGATCATTTACAAACAGCAGTTCCAAATATTTATGCAATTGGGGATGTTGTTCGTGGAGCAATGTTAGCTCATAAAGCGGAAGAAGAAGGAACAATGGTTGCTGAGATTTTAGCAGGCCAAAAGCCACATATCAATTATAATTTAATTCCTGGGGTTGTTTATACATGGCCTGAAGTTGCCGCTGTTGGTCAAACTGAAGAGCAATTGAAAGCTGCAGGTGTTGATTTTAAATCGGGTAGTTTCCCATTTAAAGCATTGGGAAGAGCAAGAGCTGGTGGTGATTTAGATGGTTTTGTTAAGATTTTAGCTGATTCTAAAACGGATGAAGTATTAGGAGTTCACATGATTGGTGCTCGCTGTGCTGACTTAATTGCAGAAGCTGTTACCGCAATGGAATTCAAGGCATCTGCCGAGGATATTTCGAGAATGAGTCATGCGCATCCTACATTTGCTGAAGCTATAAAAGAAGCGGCTTTAGCAGCAACTGATAACAGAGCTTTGCATGTATAAAAATAAATCAATTTAATAAAAAACCCACTAATTTAGTGGGTTTTTTTATGTTTAAATTTTTTTGATTATGCTTTTAATATTGATTTGTAACTGCTCCAGTTACTGTAAATTACAAATAAATTTCCTAATAAAAGAGCACCTGCAATAACTACTCCGTCGGGCATTAAATTGACATTAATGAAAAATATATTTACAGTTATTGGTAATAAAACTATTCCAAATAATTTGGTGAATTTGCCGGTTACAAATGACAAACCGCATAGTAATTCTAGTATCTTAGCCAATGGCATTAAATAACCGGAGGCTGCAATACCATCTGAGAAAACTTTCATTTGGCCTGTAAATGCTGGTTCTTCTGCAAAGTGAAAGAAATAATTTAGTGAAGCAAAAAGCATCAATAATCCCACAAGTGTTCGGATAATAATAGTAGTAATTCTCATAATTTAATTTGTTTTAGTGGTTACTAATTGAATCAAATATAATAATTATTAAATAAAATTTAATTTTTGGTAAATTATTTTTCAGATGGATTTATTTCGAAGAAACTAAAAATGGAACCGCCATAACTCTTTTTAAATGAAAAATGAGGTAGGTGATCGAGTTTGGTATATTTAGAATGTTCGATAATCATCATCCCTTCATTATCCAGTAAATTTTGTTTAAACACCAGTAAAACTAGACTCTCAAATACCTTTTGATCTAACGCATAAGGAGGGTCTGCAAAAATAATATCGTAGGAATTGGTATTTTTTTCTAAGAATTTAAAAACATCACTTTTTATTGCTGCAATATTGAAATCGTATTCTTCTGCAACTTGTTTGATAAATTTCACACATCCAAAATCGCCATCCACGGAAGTAATATTTTCACTTCCTCGAGAGGCAAATTCGTAACTTATATTTCCTGTTCCTGAAAATAAATCCAAAACTTTTAAGCTATCAAAACTAAAATGATTGTTCAAGACATTAAATAATGCCTCTTTACTCATATCGGTTGTTGGGCGAACAGGAAGGTTTTTTGGAGGGAATATTCTTCGTCCTTTGAATTTACCAGATATTATTCTCACGATTGTAATAGTATAAAATGCTTTAAATTGTCAGTTTTTGATAAATCGTTGTTGTTTTCAATATTGGAAACATCCAATAAAGAAACATTTCTAACATATTTATAGGCAATTTCGAATAATTCAGAATCTTCTGAAATTAAACCAAGTAGTTGAACTTTAAAGTGTTCCGGATTTAAATTTAGTTGCTCAGTTGTGAATAGAAGGTAGTAAATAAAATCTTCTTTGGTAACAAAGTCAAATGAATTGAAGAGTAATAACTTTTGGTTTTGAACGACGATAATTTCAAATTTATTTTTTGAAAAGTGAACAAAAACTTGTTTTTCATCTATGTTTTTGGACAATTCTAACAATTTAGAGACCAAAATCGTATTTACATGTTTGTAATTAAAAGTCGAAAATTGATCTAACAAGTAATTGTTAATATTCACAAATGGAATAAAAACGTGGTTCATTTCATAATTCTGAAGTACATCATATGCAAAAAAATCGGTTTCAAAAACTTTGGTGTTGTATTGTAAATAACTACCCAAAAACTCTTCGTCAAATAGTGCGGTAGGAACAAAAGTATCCAAGTTGCTATCATGTAATACAATAACTTCATCGTATTTTTCTTTCAATTCAGGATAATCGTTAAATGCTTTCCAATAAAGATCTTCTACTTTTGATGAAGTTGGAAAGTAACTGAAATCAATTTCTTTTAGCGCAACTATTTTATTGTTTAACGTGTCAAATACACAAAAAGAAAAACCGTTCAAAGTTACTTGAAGGCTTAATTTTTTGTAATTTTTGTCAGTTATATTAGTGCTCATTGAATTGTCA
>CANKZE010000101.1 GCA_947488545.1 Bacteroidota bacterium | reverse complement strand
CGCACCAACCACTGCTCTTATTACTCTCGCAGCCGTTGCAATCATCGGCGCAGCATCTAAGGGATTCTTGGGTCGCATCAGCATCTTCGGCGGAATCGTTGTCGGTTATGCCTATGCAGCTTTCATGGGTGATATCAATTTCGACGGAGTTAAATCTGCAAAGTGGATCGCAGCTCCATCATTTACAACACCAACTTTTGATGTTAACGCAATCTTGCTCTTCATCCCAGTTGTGCTTGTTTTGATCGCGGAAAACGTTGGACACGTCAAAGCCGTTGCAACTATGACAGGTAAAGATCTCGATGATCAGATGGGTAATGCACTCTTCGCAGATGGCATTGCAACCACACTTGCAGGTGCTGGCGGCGGTTCAGGTACGACTACCTATGCTGAGAACATAGGCGTCATGGCTTCTAATCGCATCTACTCAACAGCTGCTTACTGGGTAGCTGGCATCGGTGCAATCTTGCTATCGCTCTCACCTAAGTTTGGAGCAGTGCTTAGCGCAACTCCAGCAGGAGTTCTTGGTGGAGTTGGCGTAGTCCTCTACGGAATGATCGGAGTTCTCGGTGCAAAGATCTGGATTGAGAACAAGGTTGATTTCGGAAACTCAACAAACCTATTCATTGCAGGCACAACGATGATTGTTGGTATTGCCGATATGACTTGGAAGCGTGGAGATTACTCATTCGGTGGAATCATCAACGGTACATTGGTTGCGGTTCTCGGGTATCAACTACTACGTGCACTAAATAAGGCAGCTGGAAAAACTCAATAAATAGTTCTAAACGGAGGGGCCCACTGTCGATAAATCTGACTGGTGGGCCTCTCTACTTTTTTGTAGGCGTGAAGGTTATTGGCAATAAAGTTGGACCGGTGTTTCCAGAGTCCGGTAAGTAAGTTGCACCATCTGCAATCTTCATATCTGGCAATCGAGCTGCCAGTGCTTTAAATGCCTCTTTCATATCAAGTCGCGCAACGTAATGACCGATGCAGTGGTGCATACCGCCACCGAATCCAAAGTGCGGAGCACGCTCTTTCTCAATATCAAACTCAGGGCTTTCAAACTTTGCAGGATCAGACCCAGCAGGAATCGTGAGCAAGTGAACAGTCGTACCTTGCTTAATGGTAATTTCCTTATACTCGATATCGACTGATGCTTCTCGGGATACCCATGTGATTGTTGGGTTAACGCGCATCACTTCTTCGACGGCTAATCGACCAAGTTCAGGGTTATTAGCGAGCTTCTGCCACTGAGCAGGATTTGCAGAGAAAGTTTGCATTCCCAATCCAAGTTGATTTCTCGTTGTATCGAACCCTGCAAAGACAATCATGCTCACAAGTGAGAGCAGCTCATCATTTGTAATCTTCTGCCCATCAAGATTGGCCTTCACAAGCGTTCCCACGAAATCATCTGAATCTATTCCAATGCGAGAATCGATCAGGGTCTGTGAGATATCGAGGATTCCCTGTAGTCCATGCTCGATTACTGGTAGGTCATTCTTGATAGTTACTGAAAAAACATATCCCAACTCGGTCGCATAATCTGCAAGTTCGCGCCAAAGTTCTTTCGGCAAGCCAAGTAACTCAGTGATTACCCGCGCCGAGAATGGTTCTGCAAACTCCGACATAAACTCGCAGCTTCCCTTTTCACAGAAGTTATCAATCAATTCATTGGCAAGACGTGCGAAGAATGGAGTCATTGGCTCAATAGTTCTAGGGGAGAAGGCAGCGCTCGAAAGCTTGCGAAGTCTCAAGTGATCTTCGCCTTCGACGCTCAGCAACATGGTCTGCCACCACTTGGCAAGTAAGCCGTCGGTAATTCCGTAATGCTCAGGCCAGCGTCGAGTTCCTTGGTAGAGGCGCTTATCTTTTAGAAGAGTATTGGCATCTTCATAACGCAAGATTGCGATGCTGTACGGGGTGTTTGCATACCAGTGCTCACTACGAGCCTTCATGACTTCGGCGGATCTAATGGAGAAACCAGCCTGATTGAAATCGAGAAAGGTCAGGTTAGAACTCACTGCTCAGCTCACTCTCTCGGTATTTGAGACTTGAATCGAGTGCACGATAGCCCGAGGAGAGTATTTGTGTCTATACGTCAAAGGTAGAAGGCTCGGAATCCAATACTCGGGCGATTGACGTTATTCCTTCGCTCACATATCTTTTGGGAAAAGATGAAAGGTTGGAGAATCATGGGCCGAGTAAATGGAATAGACGACAACGAACTAGACGATCCATCACTCCAGATACACGAAGTCTTACGAAACTATATTCAAATGAAAATGAATGAGACGGAAAATGAGCTCGTGCCATATCTCGCAAATACTCTAGATGGGGGTAATGGAGAGTCTCGGTCCGAAGAATTGAGAAGAGTTGAACTAGAGGCAATGAGTTTTGCATATTTTGATATCAAAAATACTCTTTGGTCTATCGAATTCAATAGACAGAATTCAAAGTAAATGAAGTTAGACGAGTATTTCGTTGATGATTTCTATGAACTCATCGAAAAAATTGTCACGGGCGAAAAAAGCCATCCGCACTTAGGGACTTTATGCAAGGTTTCGAGGCGCGAGTGGGTTCAATTCTAGGGTTTAAAGGCGTATCCAGGATATTCTTGTGAGTGTGAAATTCGTGGCAGTTATTCTTGCGGTGATACTCGTACTCACTGGGTGCGGTAGTACCGCAAGCGACCAAAGTGTAACCGCAGCACCTCCGCCAGATCCTGCACCTACCTGCTCAAACAGGGATTTTGTCGATGCTTTAACGATGAAAAAAATCAATAAGAATCCTTCTGAGTTCAAAGGCACCTGTGGGTATTTAAATATAAAAGTAGTAAATTTTTTACCGGTTGATAGCTCTCTTAAAGATAGAGGTTTTCCTTCAAATTGTGGGTTAGGTGCTGAGTTTTCTAATGGAGATTACGATTCTGACCTGAATTTCGATGGACTTTTTTTCTTTGCTAATTGTGGCGACCTTGATGAAGTGTATGAAGACGACGTGTATAAGGTCTTGGCAATAGTTGACAACGTAAATACTCAGAATAATGGAGATCGAATTGCACAATTTGAAGTAGTGGAGACTCGAGTCTATGATCAAGACGGTACATCTCGCTTGATTGGATGAATCAAACAATAAGCAGAATCACGGAAACTGATTTTCATGTGTTGCGTGCCAGAAATATCAACCTCAAAAACGTGGACGATACTGGGATCGAACCAGTGACCCCCACAATGTCAATGTGGTGCTCTACCGCTGAGCCAATCGTCCGGGTCTTTCTTCGGTATTTCTATTCTATGAAGTTGTTGAGAAAAGTATAGCCGAGGGTTTTAGCGAGCGTAATCGTCTTGAATGCGCTCGATATCGTCTTCACCGAAGTACGTGCCTGTCTGCACTTCAATAAAAATTACCTCTTCAGAACCTGAGTTTCCAATACGATGAAGTTGGCCGACTGCAATATCGACAGTTTCACCTGGATTTTTCGTAAATTCTTTATCGCCTAGTACAACATCAGCTACGCCTTGGACTATGAACCAATGCTCTTGTCTCTTCTGATGACGCTGCAGAGATAAACGATGCCCCGGTAGAACCCAAACCGTCTTTACCTTGTAGGTAGGAGTGTCCTGCAAGATTTCATATCGACCCCATGGTCGAGTTGAATCGTTATCTAACATATCTACTCCGATGTGTTCGTATTTCTATTCTTTACTCTTTTTAAACTTGAACTGGAGGTCGGAACGGGATTTGAACCCGTGTAGAGGGATTTGCAGTCCCTTGCCTCGCCTCTCGGCCATCCGACCAAACTTCCTAGATAGACAAACCGCCACCCGAAAATAAATTCTAAGCGGCGGTTAATCCGAGCGGACGACGGGGTTCGAACCCGCGACCTGAACCTTGGCAAGGTTCCGCGCTACCAGCTGCGCTACGTCCGCATTTTGTGCAGGGGCAAATCTAGCGCAGCAAGGCCATAACTGCCAAAGCGTGAAAATGTAAAAGAGGAATTTCGCCATTTACCTGCGTAGCCTTGGGCAGGTGTCGAACTTAGGGGATTGCTTCTGGATGGGTGGTCGATTAGCGACTGACCTTCAAGAGATTAGTCATGATCCTAAGGTTCTGAGCGATGGAAGATTTTGGGCAGTTGTAATCACCTTTGAGGGCGAGATGACTTTTGCTCGCTTCGCAAGCGTTGTCGAAGAGGATGTTCCTAGTAATTCTTGGAATGAATTTACCGGAAGTTGGAAATCTTCATTCACTAAAGAGGATTATGTAAGTTACGTGGAAGAGATTCGATCTCTGATTGCAAGCGGCACCGTTTATCAAGTAAATGCATGTTACGAAATGGTCAATAGCGCGTATCCGGTTGATTCGAATTTAGCCGGACTTTTTACCCGTCTCCTGGAAGGCAATCCCGCTCCCTTCGCACAATATTTGCGCCTGCCAAATGTAGAGATTGCCTCAGCTTCTCCAGAAAGATTCTTAACTCGATCCGGTGATGCGATTCTCACTTCTCCGATCAAGGGA
>CANKZE010000100.1 GCA_947488545.1 Bacteroidota bacterium | reverse complement strand
CTACCCAAATGTCAGATCCTCCGTGATTTCCCGAAATATCACCGTTAGTAGAACTAGTACTGCCCACAAGGATATAGCCACCATCTGCTGTTTGCTGGATTGCCCCTACATAATCATACTGAAATCCTCCTAAGCATTTTTGCCAGGTTATTGAAGGTTGAGCATTTGAGTAAAAACTCACTACCATTAATAAACCAAATAATAATTTTTTCATAATTTCTAATTTTTTAACAAATTTCTATTTTCAAATAATTTTAATTGATACATAATTGATACATTTGAAAAATGATAGACTATTTAAAAGAGCTTACTGTTAAAAATGCGGGTTTTGATATTGTTGATCGAGGTGATTGCCAATTGCTATCGGAACTTATTATTGAAAGAACAGATGAATCAGTTAACTATAATACCCTGAGGCGATTGTTTGGTTTAGCAAGTTATGTAAAACCAAGTAAAAGAACACTTGATACTCTTGCAAGATTTAATGGTTATAATAATTACATTCATTATTTAAAAATTAATCCATTTGAAGCGTATTGGAGTGATAAAGAAAAGCTGTATAATATTATTAATGAAGATTCTAAAGAGATTATTGAATTTATTAATAAGTCCGACTTTAAAAATGAACATGCTCTAGATTTTATGATTTCGTTGTGCAGAGAATTAATTTATCTAAATAAAATAGATGAATTAGATCAAGTATTTAGGACCAAGTTTTTCAATAATCGTGATTTTAGTTACTCGGAAATAATCCATTTTGGAAATTCTGTTGGAATATTATTTAGAACAAAACAAGATTTAAATAAAAAACTGCTATCAAATGCTAATTTTTTAAAATTTGTTTATTGTATTCATGTAGATTATTTCTATTTAAATGGTTATTACGGCACATGGAGTGCTTATGTAAGTCAAAATACAACTGACATTCAAATCAAAAGTTTTTCTAAAGCAATACTTCAACTAATTAACTTTTTGAATGGAAAGACAGTTTCCTATTCTGGCTTTGAATTATTGGATACAAAAGAGTTTCATCCAATACTAAAAGGTAGGCTATTATCCATAAAAATATTAACTGGAGAATACAAACTTTCTGATGTTGACAGATATTTTGAAAGATTGAAAATTGAAAATAGCAGTAACTTATTTGATTATTTTTATGAGCTAATGATAATAGCTATTATTTCTAGAAATTTTTCATTAATGGAATTGATAAAAAAATTTCTATCCAATGAAAAAGTTAATATTAAATACTATTATCAAGAACATCATCTAGTATTATATGAATTAATGTGCTTTTTTTATTCCTATTTTATCGAGGATGAATTAAAAAATAATATTCTAGATTCAGAATTTAAATATAGCTATAAAGAAGTTATTCAGCTATTAAAAGTAGTCATCAATTTTCATACAGATAAAATAAACGGTGAAAAATATTTGAAGAAATTTGAAGAAATTTCAAAAAAACTCGGATACCCATTATTCACCAAAGATTATCTAATAAATTATTTTACATGATAAGTAAATCTTAAGTACCTTATATTTTTATCTACTGAAAAAAATTAATAAATAGAAATAATTTATTTTTAAAAGATTAGGAATTATTCTGTGCTATTAATTACATTTGCAGCCGTAAAATCATAACAGTTAAAAATGATTTTACATCAGTCTACAAAAGAGAGACACTATGTTGCTCTTTTTTAATTAAAACTAAATATGAAAAGAGTAATCGAGTACAGAAAATTATTAGAAGTTGATAAAAATGTAACTTTAAAAGAGTTAAAAACCATTTACAGAAATTGCATGAAGGACAACCATCCTGATAAATTTGTAAATGACGAAGCAGGAATGCTGGCAGCCGAAGAGCACAGTAAAAACATCATTAATGCCTACCATTTTTTAGTTAGTATTTCTAATGAAACAGTAGAGAAAAACCTTCCAGAATATCAAGAAACTATCAATAATTTCAACATTCTTGATTTTAATTATGAGAAACAAACATTGATCATTACTTATGTAAATGGAGTTTCCTATGAGTATATTGGTGTTCCAAGAAATATTTATGTAAAATTTGTAAATGCCGATTCTACCAATCGTTTTGCAAAACGCCACATTTATGGTAACTACATTTATAGAAAATCGGGCGAAGGATCAGAAGATTAATATAAGTACGAGATATAAAAAAAGCCTTAATTAATTAAGGCTTTTTTATTTTATACAAGTTTGGTAAATTATATTGCGTTTACAATCGCAACAAAATCATCCGCTTTTAAGGCAGCACCTCCAATTAAACCTCCGTCAACATCGGGTTTACCAAAAATTTCTTGAGCATTATCAGGCTTAACACTTCCGCCATAAAGAATAGAAACGTCTTCTGCCACATCACTTCCATAGGTGTGTCTAACTGTTTCTCTAATAAAAGCGTGCATTTCTTGCGCTTGTTCTGGGCTAGCAGTTTCTCCTGTTCCAATTGCCCAAACCGGTTCATAAGCAAGAATAATATCTTCCCAAGCTTCTTTTCCTAAATGGAACAATCCATCGCGTAATTGGTTTTCAACCACATTAAAATGTTGGTTGTTTTGACGGTCTTTTAATTCTTCGCCAAAGCAAAAAATAACGGTCATATCGTGTTTTAAAGCAGCATCAACTTTGTTGGCAATGATCGCATCTGTCTCGTGAAAAATAGCACGACGCTCCGAGTGACCTAAGATTACCGTATTTACTCCTACGCTTTTTAGCATGTCTGCAGATATTTCTCCGGTATAAGCTCCGCTTTCTGCTTGATGTAAATTTTGTGCCGCAACGGTAATGTTGGTAAATTCTAAATGATCTACCGCCGAAGCCAAATTCACAAATGTAGGCGCAACTACAATCTGAACTTCCTTGTCTAATGGCAATTTTTCAATTAATTCATTTAACAAATCTTCTGTTTCTTCACAGTTTTTATTCATTTTCCAATTACCAGCAACAATCTTTGTTCTCATTATTTTATATTATTTAAAGTAGTATTTATTTTGTCAAAATCAGTTTCTATGGCACGATAAATCACTACCGCTCCCTCTTTGTTAATCACCATATATCTCGGAATCCAATCTAAATCTATCGATTGTCCAAAAGTTCCTTTCATCCCCTCTGGATCATTCAACCAATAATGATCTCCTTTCATTTGGTGTTTTTCAACTCCAGCTTTCCATTTTTCCATTGATTTATCTAATGAAATAAATGCATAAGAAACATCAGGATTTTTTGCTTGTAATTCTTTTATTAATGGTGCCGCTTTTACACAGTCACCACACCATGAAGCCCAAACTTCAACTAATAAAGTCTTGCCTTTATAGGTCTCTAATAATTCTTTAAAAGTAATTTTTTTACCTTCAGAAGTAATTACAATACTTTCAAGTGTTGTTTTAGAAAATTCTTTTTTTTGTGCATTGCTGCAGGATATTGATGATATAGCAACAGCTAATAATAATAGAATCTTTTTCATTGGTTTATTTGTTGTTAAATTAAAATTACAATTTTGGATTTGTTTTCTTTAAATCGTCATACGATTTATGAAGGTATTCATTAAATTCGGATGCATTAAATTTATTATCGGTTATTCCCCAATAATATTTTATTTCATTTCCATTCCAAAAATATTTTACGCCTGGAGTATCTTTTCCTTTTCCTAAAATATTCCAAAACGGAATGATTTCAATAATTTTATAGGGATACGAAGCGCCTGCATCTTTAAAGAAATCCGGAATCAAATCAGCTTCTTCGTTCATGAAAATAATAGACAAAGGTGGCATTGAAGCATCTTTTTTGCGTAGTTCGGTTAATTCTTTGGCAGCCGTACGACAATGGTCGCAACCTGGAACAAAATAGCATAAGATTTTTCTGCCTTTATCAATTCCTGCAAAAAACTGTGCATTCCCCGATTTTACTTTTTTCGGTTCCTTAGCAACTTCGGTTTCAATTTTAGCAATAGTGTCCTTTTTTACAGGTGTGTCCTTTTGTAAAGTATCTACTATTTGTGTAGCTTGAGGTACTGTATCTTGTGGTGTTTCTGTTAATGCCGAAACAGTAAAATTACTTGCCGGTGGTTGAATTGGTGCCAACATATAAATCCATAAAATACTAGCAAATAATACCGTGGTTAAGATCCAGAAGTTTCCATTTTTTGAAACATTTGGAAGTAATTTGTATAAATAAACTAACAATCCAACAGCAACAATATTTTTAATTATCGCTTCAATTGGAGTCATTGGAAGCAATTCTCCAAAGCAACCACAGTTGCCCGAATTTCCTCCGCTGAGGAAAGTTACATAAGTTAAGTGTCCAATAAAAACCAATAATAATGCTGTAGTTACCGGAACAATAAATCTTTTCAGCCAGTTATTTTGCAGCAGCAATAAACCTAAGGCCAACTCTATTCCGATAAGGGTTCTAGAAAAATAAGGAGCAATTCCTTCCGAAAACCCTAAGGTGTATAATTGTTTTACTTCAAATGTAGAAATGGCAAAATAAGGTGAATCCAATAGTTGCCCTTTGGATAATTTGGCCAAAGCCGAAAGAATAAAAAGTGCCG
>CANKZE010000099.1 GCA_947488545.1 Bacteroidota bacterium | reverse complement strand
TTACGAAGGAACTTCTGAAGTTCAAAAAATCGTTATTTCAAGAGGTATTTTGAACGCGTAGTTCAGTTTAATACTAACAAATTATTTAGGAAATCCCGGAGCGAAAGTTTCGGGATTTTTTGGTTATTTTAGATTTTTGTGAAATGTTTTATTTTTAGTAATTTTACTGCCGAAAACTTTCATTTACACTGATTATGAGATATTTAATTTTATCGATCTTAGTTTATTTATTGAGCTATTCATCATTTTCTCAGTATTGGGGACCAGCTACACCATTTCCTGGAGCTACTTTAGATCTAAGTGGTACATTCCAAAATTGTACAAATTCAAATACACCTTATATCGGGGCTTTGTGTGAATATAACGGAGATCTTTTTGTTGGAGGGAATTTTACATCAATTGGAGGATTGGTTTCTCATGGAATCGCCAGATGGAATGGAACGTCGTGGAATTCTTTAGGAAATGGTAATTTCTTACAAACTTGTGTCTATGACATAGTGAATTTTAATGGGAAATTATATTTTACTTCTGATAAGTTATACGAATGGAATGGCTCAACTTTAACAGATTTCACTTTTTTTAATACTGAGTACCAACAAACGCTGCCAGTGGGGGGCTCCGATTTGCATGTTTATAACAATGAACTTTACATTGTAGGTAACGCTTTGACTCACGGTGGAATACTAAAATTTAATGGCACGAATTTCTCACAAATTGGTGATGCTCAATTATCAATTAATTGTTTAGATGATTTCAATAATAATTTATTTGCAGGTACAGATCAGGGTTTATTTAAATACCAAAATGGTAGCTGGATTGATTGCAATGGTACTATATCTTCAACTCCAATAATATCTGATATAGAACAATTCAATAACGAACTTTTTGTTTCTGGAGTTTTTACTTCAATCGGAGGTTTGTCAACCAACAACCTAGCCAAATATAACGGGACTAATTGGTCCAGTCTTAATTTTGTTAATGGCTATAGTCCAACTGGTGGAGGCTCATTAAGAAAATTGAATAATGAACTTTATTTCGCAAATACCTCACCAGTAATTCCACAAGGAGTCGTTTCATGTCCTCTAATAAAATATAATGGAACACAATGGATTGGAATTTCTTCAAATGCATTTTATGGTGGTATGACGTCAATAATATATAACAACAAATTATACGTTGGTGGCAATTTTAATTATATACAGCAACAAAATAACACCCCAGTAAATGTTCAAGGCTTTGCAAAACTAGACGGTTCGCTTGAAATTGAGGAAAATAATCTTGATTATTTTGAGTTATATCCCAACCCAGTTAATACGACTCTAACGATTAATACTAAATTCGGGAATAATAAGTTAAACTATTTTATTTTGAATAGTTTTGGTGAAATTGTTCAAACAGGAAAACTAACTAATGAAAAAACCAATATCAATATTGATTTGATGAGTGGTGTTTATTTTTTAAAAATTGGTGATCAGGTTAAAAAAATAAGTATTTTAAAATAGGGACTTCTTATATATTTCACAAAGTTCTTTTGAGGGAAATTAAGAAAAGAAGCTAATTATTTGAGGCCACTGAAAAAGTAACCGATTTACAATGTTAAGGACAAAAGCGATTAAGTCAAAATAATTTTCTTAATCGCTTTTTTGTTTTTTAGGGATTTGTTTAAATGATTTTGATGTTAAAGAAAATCATTACTAGGTTTTGATTATGCTTTAATTGGCTTCTTATTGAGTATAAATTAGACCTTTTCACAACTAAACGGTTAATTTCAGTATTCTTTTAAGGTTTACTGTAAAAATTGCCATTGCACCTTGCGTTTCCATATTTTCAATACCATAAGAGATTGCGCGACCATAGCCATGCACATTTTTTAATTCGTTGTTTTTCGCCTCTATTTTGTAACGATGTTTTGCTTTTTCTTTGTAATAATCGGTTTCTTGAAATTCAATTTGTTCTTTATGGAGATCAGATTTAATTGATACTGAGTAACTTTTTGTTTTTGAACCATCTCTATAACAGCCATTTCTTAACGGACACGTTTTGCATTTTTCAACGTCAAAGTAATAAGTGTCCACTTGGTTTGTACCAGTATTTTTCTTTCCCTGTCTTGCTTTCCGTATAGCCATGTGTCCCGCTGGACAAACAAAACGATCAGCATCTTTATTATAATCAAATTCACTTCCTTTGTTTCTAAAGCCTTGAGTTATTGATGGGTTTAATCTTGCAACAATTTTAATATTTTGTTCATTAGCGGTAGTTAGATTTTCTTTTCCTGCATAGGCTCCATCACCTATAACTGCTTCAATTTCAATTCCATTTTCTTAACTTTTTTCGATTAGTTTAGGCAATTCTGGACCATCACCCTTTTCTCCAGACGTTACAGTGGCTGCCGTGATGATTCGTTCTTCTGTCATTGCAATGTGAGTTTTGTAACCAAAAAATGAAGAGTCCGCTGACTTATGTCCTATTTTTGCATCTGTATATTTAGAAAAAACGTATTGCTCTTTGGTGTCTTCGACTGTTTCTTTTAATAAGTTGAGTTTTTCCTTAACCGCTGGAATATTGATTATGGTTTCTTCCTGTGAAATTATTTTTTCTAATTCTGAACAGTAGATTAATTCCTTTTCCAAATCATTTTCAATGTTTTTAGTTGGCATTCGATCTTTAAAATACTCATCAAATTGGTAAACTATTTTACGTAGTAATTTTGAACGCTCACGTAAGATTTCAATTGCTGAATATGGATTCGATCTTGATCCAGAATGAGTTGCATCAACTATGATCGATTTTGAACGGATAATTCCTTTTTCAATCGCAATCGAGACAGTTTTATTGATTAACAAATTTAAAAGATCGGTATCTTTTAATCTTAGTTTTCTAAATTTTGTGAGTGAACTTGGGTTTATAACATCATCCTCAGGAGACATTTCCAAAAAGTATTTAAAAGAAAAATCGTATCTTGAGCGCTCAACAACATCAACATCTGAAATAGTAAATATTGTTTTAAGCAATAAATATTTAAACATGCGTATTGGACTTTCTGCATTACGACCATTTGTTAAACAATACTTATTGATTAGCTCGTCGTGTATAAATGAAAAATCTACTAAATCATTAATCTTGCGCAAAAGATTTTCTTTCGGAACTAATTTATCGTACAATGAACTATGTTCGCTGAATTGAATTTGTTGTTGTGAAACCAGCATTATTACCTGTCTTTTAAGTACTTAAAGATACGAAAAAGGGATGAGAAACTTAAGTCTTTCACCGCTTTTAATTAACATTCAATACTTAATAGACTTTTTCAGTGGCCTCGCTGAAAAGTTGGGATTTTTTTATAGAGCTGTTTTTTAGAAATGTTATTAATGTAACTTCGCAACAGAAATCTCAAAATGAAAACCTTAATACATTTTTTTGAAGGATTAGACCCCGTTTTTGCAGCATTTATCGCAACTACATTTACATGGTTGGTTACTGCTTTTGGAGCATCTTTGGTATTTTTTTTCAAAACAATTCATCGGGGTGTTCTCGATGGAATGCTTGGTTTCACTGGTGGCGTTATGGTCGCAGCAAGCTTTTGGTCATTGTTAATGCCATCAATTGAGCTTTCAGAACGCTTTTACCCTTCTATGCCTTGGATGCCAGCAGCAGTTGGTTTTTTGACCGGTGCTCTTTTTCTTTTCTTTTTAGATAAAAGCATGCCACATCTCCACATTAATTTTAGTGAAAACGAAACGGAGGGTGTAAAAACACAATTGCATAAAACTACCTTATTAGTACTTGCCATAACTCTTCACAATATTCCAGAAGGTTTGGCAATCGGTGTTTTATTTGGTGCAGCAGCCAATGGAATGGAAGGCGCTACAATTGCTGGGGCAATTACCTTAGCAATTGGAATTGGAATTCAAAATTTCCCAGAAGGTTTCGCCGTTGCAATGCCGTTAAGAAGAGCAGGAGCAAGTCGGTTTAAAAGTTTTTGGTATGGTCAACTTTCTGCAATAGTCGAACCTATAGCAGGTGTAATTGGTGCTGCGGCTGTAATTTATATAGAACAATTACTTCCATTTGCTTTAGCCTTTGCTGCTGGAGCAATGATTTTTGTGGTTGTTGAAGAAGTAATTCCAGAGACTCAGCGCGATAAATACACAGATGTTGCTGTTTTAGGTTTTATTGGAGGTTTTGTTGTGATGATGGTTTTAGATGTCGCTTTAGGTTGATTTCAAAAATCTTTAATATGTGTATTCGTAATCGAACCAGTAAAATACTTTATTATTGAAAATCAAGAATATGATTGAAATGAAAACTATTTAATGAATATTAGCGAATAACGATTGGCCTTGAATTTCATGGTTTTAGAATAATGATTTTAGTTGAATTTTTATTACTCGTACGAAAACTATACTCAATAACTTTAATATTAAAATAAATAGTATCCTCATTCATTTTATGTTTAATTTCGCACTGTCTCTAAGGGGTGTCCGCCAGCTGGCGGACTGAGATTATACCCATTGAACCTGTAAGGTAATGCTTGCGCAGGGAAGATGACTGAGCTAATTTTATATTGTAAACCATCGAGAATTAGCCCCTTGT
>CANKZE010000098.1 GCA_947488545.1 Bacteroidota bacterium | reverse complement strand
AATTTTATATCATTGGTAAGCTTGGATACCCGACAATAAATTATTGACATCTAGAGATGACTCGATTGATTTTAAACTATTTTTAACGGATCTATCTAGTTCTTTGAATGATTCCATGGTAAAGTATCTTAAGCCATTTAACTCCCGTATTATATTATATTCCATGTCATTAATAGAATTCATAATATCATCTAATTTATTATCGATGTTTTTAAGTTTTTCTGAAATTTCATTTTCCCATGTTGAGTTAAAGATACCCAACTTATCAAAGGTTTCATAAATCTCATAAAAAGAAATAAGATCCCTAGAAACTATGGAAGTAATCATATTAATAGAGTGAAAAACCAGAGATTCATAAGCATGAACTTGGTTTCTCAATAAGGCAATCCTTTTATCAAGTTCATCTAGATTCTCTGTAGTTGAGACTGATTGAAAAATCGTTTGAAGGTTATTTCCTTTGTTGTCAATGTAATTTGAGACTTTTATAAAGTGGTGAATATACTTGTCACCGATCTCTACAATCTGTTTTTGATTTAAACTTAGTATTTTGTAAAAATCATTTGAAATCAAATCTATTACACCATTATTATCATTATCAAATTCTGAAATAATTGAAGTCTGAGTCAATTTGAATTTCGTTTTTTCCTGACCTAAAATTTCTATCTTTTGATTAAGCTGAATCTTAGCCTCGAGTTCACATAAATCGAAGAGCTCAGTAAAAAAATCTAATTCCGTTTTGTCTAATGACAGCATTATACCTTTTTTCTGTATATCAGGGTATTGAATAATTTCCAGACTACTACCATTAATCATTATTTTAGATTTAAACTCAGCGAGTGTTATGCCAGTAAAAGTTTTTTCAGTGAACACTTTCAGGTCAATACTTACTACTTCATACCCAGTTGATTCTTTTCTATCGCCTATAAACAAAAGACACCATTGATCAAATATTACTCCTGATTTTAGTCCAATTAGATATTTTTCTTCTTTTAAACTAATAACATGTTTAACCAAACCACTTTTAAATTTACTATTTCCAAAAAATGATTTTGAAGCCTTTTCAAGGTCTTCTTTTGATAAAACCCACGACTGTTCTTTGTATTTCTCAAAAAGAGAAGCAAGTATTTTGACAAAGTCAAGTTTAATTTCGTTCATTCTTAATTTATATAGTTAAGCAATTATAATGTATCCCTTTCTTAGGACAAGAACTGAGTTAAATTTAATTGTTTAATTCATAATAGTTATTGTAAAAAATAGTATTTAGAGTTTTTTAAAAAGGGTTGTAAATTTTAATAATCAACCGCTTCAGTTATCAGGGCAAATTATTTGCCCAAGATGATACCAGTATCAAAAAATAAAAAGCCCTTATTGCGACCAAACGCTTGTTGAACTATACCTATGGTAGCATTTGTTAAAGTTTATTATATTGTTGATTATCTTAATTTATTGGCTATACTAAATCTTTACTGATTTAAAACAACCCAAACACTTATCGGATATAATTTAATTTTATGTGATTAAAATGAATATACTCAATAGGAACTGCTATTTTTGGCTAATTATATTATATGTAGCTTTTATTAAGTCCTCAACATATTCATTGTATTTTGCCTATAAGAAATCTTTGTTCTTTAGTCCATCAATGTATTTCTTGGGTATAGAATTATAGCCTAACTTAGCACCTAGGATACTGCCAGCAACGCAAGCATTTGTATCAGCATCTCCACCTTCATTGACTATTTTCAATAAACCATCCTCAAAATTCTCTGCATTAAAATATGCCAAACCCCTTTAATAGTGTTTATGACATGGGATGTGAAGGCAATATAATGAAATGGAGTGCAGGCAATACACAACCAAGCAAAAGTGGAATCACCAAAATGAAGTGGTATAAGATAATAAGAATTGGCAATCAAAACAAAAATATGATGTTGCAAGTGGAACCAGGGCTAAAAGAAATGAAACAAAAAACACCCACCATGCATAGTCCAAAGAAAAGTAGCAGGCGATACAAACAAAGATTATGGTGTATATGGTGTTGATAAATTTGAGCATTTATTGTTTTTGGGGAGGGGGTCAAAAATCAGACTTCAAAAATTTCCAAAATTTTTTTCTAAAAAACTAAAATAGATATTTGAGATGGCTAAATCTACCCTGGTGGGAAGCCAAGAAGGACGGGGATACCTGGATGGACTAGTAGGTATAGAGTCTATTTTATATTTCCTTCATGTATTGAATGTATCGCAGCGCTAAAGCCTTCTATTAACACACTCATGCTTTTGGTTACAGATCCTTCGAGTTCCTTTCTGTTTTCACCATTGCTCTTAACCATCAAGTCAACCGTTTCTTTAATGCGTTCAATTAGTAAAATGGAAGTATCGAAGTGTAATGCCAATTCCTCTAAGTCAGTGAATGGGATATATTGTATTTCTTTTTTTACCATTATGCAAAATTTACGAAAAAAAATTTAATGGGCAAATCTCAAAAGGAACATTTTGCGTTCCGAGCCACTGTTTACTATAAAAAACCTAATGGAAACTATAAACACAACACCGATTTTAGTGTTCAGTGGAAGATCAAAACTAAGATAGTAAAAATGGACAAGGTACAAGCTGAAATCCCCTTTAGATTGTTTTCGTGAATATTTACATTAAGAAATAGCACTCCCTAAATGCGAGTGTAAATATTATGGGATAGTTTCAAAATGGTATGTTTATCTTGTACCTAGCCCAGGGTGTAAGGATGGTTTGATATATTGGTTTATGGATGTTGTTGGGGAATCTTACAGAAGTTTTGATTTCAAAATATTTTATATTAATCATATTGAAAATAATTTGGTAATTTTGAACACATGGATAAAGAGTACTTTATTATACAAAACAATATAAAAACTGGGCCATTAACGTTTGAACAATTAATTAATATTAATATTAAACCAGACACCTTGGTTTGGACAGATGGTATGCCTGATTGGAAACAATGTAAAGAATTAGAAGAATTTAATATTATCTTTAAAAACATTCCCCCACCAACACCAACAGAAAACACGATAAATAAATTTGCACATTACAGAAAAAAAATATCTGTAATCACTTTTATATTATTCTTAATATCTGCTTTAATTACTTTTATAGTTTTAAAGCTTGAACGTAACAATCTTAAGGCTGAATTAAAATCTAAAATAGAGAGTGTTTTTAATGGAAAAGCTAGTATTCAGGATGGTGTTGTTTATGGTTGTAAAGGGGAGTTAAAAGTAGTGGATTATAAAAATAGTTCCAATTGGGTTAGCACAGATGAATGGTGGAAAATTGAAAATTTATACTCATATTACGATTTAGTAGAAGGTGGTGGTTTCCAATTGTTTAGGGCAACTAAATTTGATGACGATAAATTTCAAATTGAAATATTAAAGTCTGATAAAATTGGTTTTACTAGCTCCAAAAATTATGTTTTTCCATGCCAATATTATATTAATAGTTGTTTTAAATACCTTACCGAGTATGAGAAAACTAGTTCATATGAAATCGGAAAGTTAATTGAAATAAAATCCCTTCCAACACTACAAAATAAATATTTTCATATCGTAAATACAGAGCCTGAAGAGGAAACACCAATGGGACATAAATACAAATCTTGGGCTTCCCTAAACCCACCACCATATATTAAGTCTGAGTTAGGAGAGAAAGTCTATTATTCGTTAACTGGTAAATATTATAAAGTTACTGATAATGAATATGTATGGATGAAAGACTTAATGTTTTACGTCTTCATAGAGTTGGTTGCTTTCATATTTTTAATAATTATTACAATTGGTTTACTTCGATTTGTTTCATAATTATATACAGATTCATTAGCATAAATAATTATTTCAATTGCTCGTCTTTGTCCCTCTCTTTTCTAATGTTCTTTTCCGTTCTGTAAACCGTCCTTAATTTTTCTTATTTCTATGATACCATTTTCAGTATTAACAATTTTAAAATCACCTGAAAATAGGTTTCCATTAATTTTAAAATATTTTACGCCAGACTTTTGTCTTTATTAAAGTTAGATTTAATTTTTACATCTTGGTCGTCTTTCAAAGCTTACTTTAACGGCTAGTTGACCTTACTGTGATTTTTTTAAATACCGTTTTTATCTTTTTGGGTATTGCGTTTTTTGACACAACAACGTAGAGTTTGTAACATTTGCACTAATTGAATTTCCATAGTCGTTTAGTGCTTCTTATAATCAGTCATTATTGGTGTTTTTATTCTCAAAATATGGTTTAACAACACTTTGATAACAAACGAAAAGTCCACCTGAAATGCCCCCAATAATTATTTTAGCGATTAATTCTTCGTTCAATTAATTAATTCATTTGAGTTATCTAGTTGCTTTGTAAATTGATAGTAATTGTAATAAAATAGGTATTGCTGTCAACGCAATTTTTTTCCATTGTTCAAACTTGTCTGATTTCCATAATTGGTATAGTCCAAATGGGTAAGCAGTAAGCAAAAAAATTAGAGGCCCACCACCACTTGCCACTAATAAAAAGATGTATTTTTTTTTCTCGTACCATTTTTCGGTTGTTTCTTTTTGTTTTTCCATTTTTTTTT
>CANKZE010000097.1 GCA_947488545.1 Bacteroidota bacterium | reverse complement strand
CAGAATCAGGAATGTCGGTTATAATTGATTCCGTATCTGGATTCCATCGTCCTACATAATTACCTATACCCTTTTCCTTGATTTTCTTATAAAGTTTATTTTTACTACTATCTCTAAAGTATGTTGTACCGCTGCACTCAAATGGTACAAGCCGCACATATTCAATTCTATAGCCGTCTGTATCAAACTCTTCCAATTTTGACTCCATATGTGTTGGAAGAACTACCTCTTTATGAACTAGTGGGCTAGCAGTTGATATAATAGGACTGTATATAGATGCGTCTTTTTTCTTACGACCTGCAGATTTTTTGGGTTCTGTGTCTGATTGTGCTACTTTTGGTTTTCTTGTCTTCTTTTTGGAAGCGTCAGATGTAAGTGATGCGACTGTTTCATCAGCCACACATGTAACAATTTCAGATGTATTTGTAGTTGCAATAGTATCGCATACTGAGGTACTAATCGCAGATTCAGACACAATCTTTGGTTTTCTAATGCGTCTTTTGACTGCGTTTTCTACTTTTTCTGCCACTGCATCATCTGTGGCATCTGCAACAATTTTTTTAACCCTTGCCATTTCTTGAGTACTATCTGGCACTTTATCTTTAGGCGACGAATCAGGCTGCTCTACAACATAATCGCCCCGTGCCTCTTTCTGACATTGTATGGCGTATTCAAGAATCTCAACACACGGTACACCCCATTTTTTTACGCCCTCATTATACCATTTACCGCCATAAATATGTGATTCATCTGGAATTGGCTCATTTACTTTTGCATGATTAAATTTACGAGAATCTTGGAGTTTACATGTTGAGTTTTTCTCAAAACATTTGGCACATACATCCATTGTGGAAATACATGTTCGCCCACACTTGAACTCAACATAGAACTTATTTCGCCCATTCCCAAAGAATTGGGCATAGGTATCATCTGTAATTCGAGAAATACACTTCATTTTAAAGCTTATATTATTGTCACACACATACACATGACAGCAAACCTCGTTTCAAATTTTTATATTTAAGCCGCATCTGACCGAATATCAACCGCAGATATAAACAATTTTAGCGAGATACTTAATAGCAAATGTCCGCAAAGGATTATTTTAGACCCCGCGGCGATATTACAACTGTATTGGATCTTACGGACAGAGATTCACAGGATAATACATATTTCCCTTTAGATACAACTGAATCGTGGTTTCATAGAGATAGTCATAAAACAGCATATCCTACTGCAGTGTCCGTCCAAGAATTTACCCAGCGCGGTCCAGCGGACTGGGGTCAGAAATTTAGTTTTGAAATAGGTTCTCTTCCAGCAGGCGATCTTCTTCAATCGGTTATTCTTCAATTTAGACTCGGTAGCTGGTACAATGGTGATATTCTTGCAAAGTTAGCAAAGGGAGAGATTGTAGCAAATACGACCGTAAATCCAACCGACTACTGGACATATATTAATAGTCTGGGTACAAGTATTATTGAGTATGCGGATTTTATTGTAAATGATCAAACAATTGAGCGTCTTACGGGCGAATTTATTCGCACATTTTTTAATGTATACGCCGATGTCAATAATCTAATAGGTATTTCTGCAGATGCAATTGGAACGGTACCTTATTCATATCTATCCAGTCAAGGCATTACGCCCCCAGTTCTTAATACAATGTTTAATCCAAATCGCCCTTATCCTATAGAGGGTGGAACATATTTCTGTATTTTACCATTCTTCTTCATTCGTACACGCTTAGCAGAAGTGTTTCCATTGTTAAGTTGTAATGAAGGAAATGTTCGCGTAGACGTCAAGCTTCGCCCATTTAACCAGGTAGTGCGCAACTTTGTAGGATATAGGGCAGACTGTTCCGAGACACCGCTAAATAAAACGGTACCTTTTTTAACATATCCTGGACTTGATACTATTACAACGCCAACTGCGGAATGTCCCCCACCATTTCAAGATTTTAGAATTGTTACATGTTGTTCATTGACAACAGGGACAGTCCGAGAAAAATATCTGCATCAACCGTTTGAGCAAATGGTAAAATTAGTACAAACCTTTAATTTTGAGGAGCCGCTAAAATATTTAGTGAGTAAACCGAATCCAAATTCAGATACAGTGGATATTCAATTACCTCTTGAACTAAATCATCCAGTAACGGAGATCTTATGGATATTTCGCCGAAAAGCCACACTAATTAATAATGAATGGTCAAACTTCACACCAGCAGTTGGTCTAGAGACAAATCCGAATAAGGTGTTTCCAGCTTGGCTAGACCACGCAACGATTCGCCTAAATGGCCTAGAACTTATTTCAGCGGATGGAAATTGGTATAGAGAACATATTGCTAGCAAACACAGAGGAGGTATAATATCATATGGTTCATATG
The DNA here is from genome assembly GCA_947488545.1 of Bacteroidota bacterium. Lineage (GTDB taxonomy): Bacteria > Bacteroidota > Bacteroidia > Flavobacteriales > Flavobacteriaceae > Flavobacterium. The sequence continues at coordinate 2,764 of CANKZE010000097.1, read as the reverse complement.
TGTATGGTTACAGTTTTGCGAAATATCCAGACGAACATCAGCCGAGCGGAACAGCTAATATGAGTAAAACATCATCCGTTACACTTAATTTAAAAGTCAGACAACCAATTGCAAAGGATTTAACACAGCTAGGAACTCCGTGCGTATTTGACCCAATAACAGTTGGGGGATGGGAAGTATTTGTATTTGCAATTCATTATAACTGGCTGCGATTTGAGAATGGAATCTGTAATAGAATGTTTACCGATTAGTCTACAATGGCATATTAAGGACAATACTGTCATTATGATCGGCAAAATACCAGTTAATAATATCTTTTGCTGCACATGCTTCTATAACTGTCCATACATTTGTCTCCCAAGTTAGCTTATATTGTGGCATTGAACAAAAATCTGTTAGAACATTTTTTGAGTGTTGATAAAAGGTTGATACATACTGGCGCGGAATAACACAAATGCCGCCACAGAATCTCCAATGCACATGATCAACTGAGTGTGGTCGCCCAAATGCCCAGCAACCAGGCATTGTAATTTTATTAAACGTTTTATTATTAATAAGCCGAAGTTTATTAATAAATCGTTCCGTATTTTTTACAATTTTAAGAATACCAAAATCAATCCACATAATAGTGTCGTCTTCACATAAATCCAATGCACGCAAAATAAACTCAATCTTTGTATTCATAATTGCATAAAATTCCTTCGTATCCTTTGCAGGAGTACGACCGCTTGGCAACTCGCCATTATATTTCATACCGATTGAATACAACTCAAACGTTTCAAGTGGCACTCCAACAACTTTAACAGATGATGGAAATATTCTAAATTTATAAACAAGTGAAGGGTCTGTAAAAACAATAATCGGTATACCGCTTATAGCCAAGTCATAAAAGTTATAAATATATTCCATGAACCTTTCGGGCTTTCCATAAATATCATAATATGACGTTACTAACATTTACTATTTATGGAGCAAAAAGGATTTAAGCCCTGATAATTACCTTATAATAAAGCAGGATGGTGGCCAGTCTTTTAAAGATAATTTCATCAGGCATCCAAGATGAGCGTCTGGCATTTAAACATACGCTGTATCCGTTTAATAAAATCTGGATAAAGGGTGGCCGATTTACAACACAATGGGGTCGCCTAGATTTTGAGAATACGCCGACATTTGGAAATACGGCTTTCTGTAGAATTCTAAGAAAAGGTCATTTGGTAACACGCTTATTTTTAGTTGCGAATATGCCCGACATCTATTCAGCACAGGCGCAAGCTAGACAGGCAAATGGTGGCACACTGGCTTATCCTCGGCTTGGTTGGACAAATTCTCTAGGGCACGCGATGATTCAACAACTTACTCTTGATATTGCAGCGAGTCGTGTTGAAACAATTGATAGCAGACTCTTAGAAATCCTGGATGAATATAATACGCCATTAGAGAAAGTTCCCGTTATAAATGACCTTATTAAGCGCAAAGATAATGGGTTTACCGAGACATCATTTGGATGGCCTCAGACCGACCCCGCAATTTATGGTCAAAATCCCTATAATGAAAAGGTAATTGTGCCACTTCCATTTTGGTTTACACGAGGCGATCCAGGATGCGCTTTACCGATTGATGCAATCCCTATGGATGAAATCAGAATTGGAATTACATTTCGCGGTGTAAATGGATTACACTATACCGATACACACGTCCCAAATACATCTACTGCAGATGGGTCATCGCTATGGCCTTTGGCGGGTACAAATTTCTATGCAGCAGATCCTGTTGCAAATCCAGGTCAAATGCCATTATTAAATGCAAATGGACAAGCGATTCAGATGCCTATCGCACCACAATTAGGTGAATGTTATATTTTAGCCGAGTATGTATATTTAGATCAGAATGAGGCAAATAGATTTCGTCTATCCGATTTACAGATTCCAGTTGTTCAACATTATGCAATGAATCCATATGATACACGAGGACTTATGTCTGCCCGAATTATGCTAGATATACCAAATCCAACCAGAGATATTTTCTTTATGATGAATCGTGTAGAGGCTCCAACATATAATGCCTACTTTCTTGCAACACGGGATTTAACGGGAAACATAAATACACTACCGAATGGTAGTAAAACTCCGTGGTGGCCTGATGCAATAGGACTATATGCACAGGCGCCGAGTGTATTTCTGCGCCCAGGATTTGAACTAAGCGATTCAGAGCCACTAATAGGCTATGAGGTAGATTATCAGGGAACACTTGTCAGATTCAGAACAGAAGGCCCTGCATTATTTAGGTCTATAATCCCATCATACGAACAGCGGAAAACTCCATGGGTAAATAGGTATTTTTATAATTTCCCTTTAGGAATTCAAAATGGATATACACCTTTTTCAAGGCCACAGGGAGAGGCAAATCTGGATAAGATTGCAAATAGAGATTTAGTACTTCGCATGAGACAGAAACGGGGATTTGTTGCTGGTACAGAAATGGAGAGATTTGTGGTATACGTGTATGCGGAAACATATAATATACTGCGAATTTATGGAGGGCGAGCAGGAATGATGTTTGCCTTCTAAAAATAGATTACACATATGCGTCAAAATTTGTCAAAAAAATTGAAACAGTTGCGCCCTCCAAAACAAATTTGAGAGGCAGTAGAAGCAGTATAACCAACACCAAATCCAAGACTAAAATGCGAATTATTTCATGGAATATTAATGGAATCAGGTCAATGACCCAAAAACTAAAGAATGGGGAAAAGAAAGGAAACCCA
>CANKZE010000096.1 GCA_947488545.1 Bacteroidota bacterium | reverse complement strand
CGACCTGTAATTCTGTAATAGCCCGTTTCATCTCTCAATGCACCATCGCCAGTAAAATATTTGCCTGGAAAGGCGGTAAAATAAGTTTCTTTATAGCGTTTATGATCCCCCCAAATAGTTCTCGCTATTCCTGGCCAAGGAAATTTGATACATAAATTACCAGTCACCTGATTTCCTTCAATTTCATTTCGCTTTTCATTCATCAAAACAGGCTGAACTCCTGGTAAAGGTAAAGAAGCATAGGTTGGTTTGGTTGGTGTGACAAATGCTAAAGGTGATATCATTATTCCACCTGTTTCGGTTTGCCACCAAGTATCAACTACAGGACATCGCTTCCCTCCTACGTGCGCATTATACCAATGCCAAGCCTCTTCATTAATAGGTTCTCCAACAGATCCAATGACTTTCAATGACTTTAATGGGAAACGTTGAACATAATCCAAACTCTCTTTTGCTAGAGCTCTAATGGCAGTTGGTGCAGTATAAAATTGTGTTACTTTATGTTTTTCAATTACTTCCCAAAAACGACTAAAATCCGGATATGAAGGAACTCCTTCAAAAATAACCGTAGTAGCTCCATTCAATAATGGACCATATAATATGTAGGAATGTCCTGTTATCCAACCAATATCAGCGGTACACCAAAACACATCATTTTCAACGTAATTGAATACGTTTTTAAAAGTATAAGCAGAATAAACCATGTAACCAGCGGTTGTATGTACCATTCCTTTAGGTTTTCCAGTTGAACCTGAAGTATAAAGTATGAATAATGGATCTTCAGCATCCATAATTTCAGCTACATTATTATCTGAGGCATCGTCTAAAAGCGGTTGAAGCCATTGGTCACGACCCGTTTTCATAGAAATTTCAGAATTGGTACTTTTAGCAACTAATACTTTTTCAACACACGGACAATTTTCAAGGGCATCATCAATAATTCCTTTTAAATCAATAGTTTTGTTTCCTCGATAACCTCCGTCTGATGTAATTACCATTTTACATTCACTATCGTTAATTCTCGCCGCTACTGCAGATGCTGAAAACCCTGCAAAAACAACCGAATGGATTGCTCCAATTCTAGCACAAGCTAATGTGGCTATTGCCAATTCAGGAATCATTGGTAAATAAATACAAACACGATCTCCTTTTCCAATTCCTTGCTCTCTTAGAACATTTGCAAATTTTGAAACGCGCTCATGCAATTCATTGTAAGAAATATGTTGCGCTTCTTCAGTAGGATCATTTGGTTCAAAAATAATGGCTGTTTTATCTCCTTTTCTTGCTAAATGACGGTCAATACAGTTTTTTACAATATTTACTTTGGCACCAACAAACCATTCAATTTTTGCCTCAGCCATATCAAATTCAATTACTTTTTCCCACTCTTGATACCAAGTAAAATTCTCAGAGGCTACTTTGCCCCAAAACTTCCTCGGTTCACGAATAGATTTATTGTAGTGCTTGAAGTATTGCTCTAAATTGTCTATTTTATAGTAACTCATATTATTTGTATTTAACCTATTTATTACTATCAAAGATAAAAAATAGTTGCGCATAATAAATGCTAATTTTTTTCTTTTGTGAATTTGTAATTATTAATATTAATTAATATCATTTTCATTACAATTTGTTACCTTTTTTTATTTAATTTGTAATTAAATAATTCGCAATGAAATTCAATCCACAAGATTTAGAACAAACCGCTATTTACAAATTATTGACTGGAATCGTTATTCCTAGACCAATAGGTTGGATTTCAACTATAAGCGAAGACGGAATCAATAATTTAGCTCCATTTTCCTACTTTAATGCTGTTGGCGATGATCCGCCTCACGTAATGTTTTCAACAGTTCATTCCAATAATTTGAATAAAGACACGCTAAATAATGTTTTAGCAACCAAGCAATTTGTTGTAAATATGGTTACAGAAGATTTAGCGGAACAAATGAATAGGACTTCACAACCTATTCCTGCAAACGAAAGTGAATTTGAATTGGCAGGCCTCACTCCTATTGCGTCTTCATTGATTTTACCACCAAGAGTGAAAGAATGTAAAATCACAATGGAATGCGAAATGGTTCATCATTATCAATTGGAAAATTCAAAAACGGGAGGGGCAACAATTGTAATTGGTAAAATTGTTTTGTTTCATATTGATGAAAGTGTTTTATTAGACAATTATAAAATTAATTTAGAAACCTACAAACCTATTGCGCGTTTGGCTGGTTCAAATTATTCAAAATTAGGAGATATTTTTTCAATAAAAAGATAACATGAAAATAACTGTAATTGGTGGCGGTCCTGGTGGTTTGTATTTTTCAATTTTGTTGAAGAAGGCTATGCCGCATTGCCAAATTGATATTTACGAACGCAATAAAGCAGATGATAGTTTTGGATTTGGTGTTGTTTTTTCAGACGAAACTTTAAGTGAATTCTTAACCCGAGATCCAAAGTCATATGAATTAATACGAAGTAAATTTGCCTATTGGGACGATTTAGATGTTGCTCGTGATGGTGAAATTATACGAATTTCAGGTAATGGATTTTGTGGTTGTTCAAGAAAAACATTATTGCAATTACTACAACAAAGATGCATCGAGGAAGGTGTAAATCTTCACTTTGAACAAAATGTGGATGACCTAAACAAATACAACGATTCAGATGTTATTGTTGCTTGTGACGGAATTGGTAGTCAAATTAGAACGAAATTTTCTAAGGAATTTGGAACTAAAATTGATTTGAAGAAAAACCGATTTGTTTGGCTAGGTTCTACAAAACCCTTGGATGCGTTTACCTATTTCTTCAGAAATACTCCTTACGGAATGATCGTGGCTCACTCCTACCAATATGAAAAAGGAATGAGTACTTGGATTTTCGAATGCTCGGATGCAACATGGAAAAATGCCGGTTTTGAAATAGAAAATGAGCAAGATACAATTGAAAAAATATCAAATTTATTTAAAGAGGAATTGGACGGACATCCTTTAATTACAAATAAATCACACTGGCGTAAATTTCCCGCAATTACCAATGAAAAATGGCATTACGATAATATTGTTTTACTTGGCGATGCTAAAGCTACAGCTCATTATTCTATTGGTTCAGGGACAAAATTAGCTATGGAATGCGCAATTGGTTTAGCAGATGCATTAATTGAATTTCCGAAAGATATTCCACAAGCATTTGATAAATATGAAAAAGCAAGACGAAATAGAGTCGAAATGATTCAATATGCTGCCAATGTTTCTTTGGATTGGTTTGAAAATATGGATCGAAATGCGAAGCATGATTTTCAGCAATTTGCATTTGGATGTATGACGCGATCCAAAAAAGTAACTTTTGGGAATTTAGCGATTCGTGACACTTCCTTCCCAGAAAAAGTTTTAGCAGAATTCAATTTAAAACAAGGAATTTCCGACCTAAAAACTCCCGCTGCTTTTACACCATTGTATTTAAGAAAAATGAAATTAGAAAACAGAATTGTGATGTCTCCAATGGGACAATATTCTGCTGAAAACGGATTGGTCAACAATTGGCATTTAGTTCATTATGGAGCAAGAGCTACCGGCGGTGTAGGTTTAATATTAACGGAAATGACAGCTATTTCTGAAACAGGACGTATTACTTTAGGTTGTGCTGGTATTTGGAATGAAAATCAAGTAGTTGAGTGGAAAAAAATAACTAATTTTATTCATCAAAATAGTAAATCTAAAATCGGAATTCAATTAGGACATTCTGGTCGAAAAGGGGCGCTAAATCTTCCGTTAGTTGGAAACAATATCCCTTTAGAAAAAGACAATTGGGATTTGATTTCAGCTTCTCCAATCGCCTTTTCATCTAAAAATGCTATTCCAAAAGAAATGACAATTGATGATATGAATCAAATTGTTTCTGAATTTACCCAAGCAACAATAAACGCTGATAATGCAGGTTTCGATATGATCGAATTACAAGCGCATCATGGGTTTTTGTTGGCTTCTTTCCTTTCTCCACTTACCAATATTCGTAAAGATGAATTTGGCGGAAACATTGAAAACAGATTGAAATTTCCTGTAAGAGTTTTTACAGAAATGAGAAAAATTTTCAATCCAGAAAAACCAATTTCGGTAAGAATATCAGCTTCGGATTGGACTGAAAACGGAACTTCCGAAGAGGATGTTTTAGAAATAGCAAAAGCTTTTAAGGATGCTGGTGCAGATATAATCAATGTATCAACAGGAAATACTGTCGAAAACCAGAAGCCATTAATTGGTAGAATGTGGCAAACCCCCTATTCTGATGCGATTAGAAATACTGTTGGTGTTCCAACAATAACAACCGGATTCATTCAAGATATTGATCAAATAAATACTATTTTATTGAACGGTCGAGCCGATTTAGTAGCCCTTGGAAGACCTTTATTATTGGATGCTAATTTTGTTAGAAATGCTGAAGCTTACGAACAATATAAAACGACTTCCATTCCAAATCAATATTTGCCAGGAATTTCTCATTTATATCCTTACAAATCAGCTGAAAGAAAAGCAATGGAAAGCATGAAAAAAGCATTAAAACCTGAAAGTCATAGTCCTAAAAAATAGATTGTAGAAAGTAAAAATTCCAAATTTATGAAGCAGTACCAAGACCAATTTGCCCACATTCATTTGCCTGACAAACAATTTCAGCCAGATTACATTTATAATAATCCGAATTTCGAATTAGAATCAAGTTTAAATTGCGTTGAACGTCTTTTAGACAATCATATTAAGGAAGGTAGAGGGAATTCTGTAGCAATACGAACTTTTAATGAAACTTGGACTTATCAAGATTTATATGATAAATCGAATCAAATTGCTCACGTATTAGTCGATGATTTAGGATTAGTTTCAGGAAATCGAGTTTTAATTCGTTCTGCAAATAACCCTACGTTTGTTGCTTGTTGGTTTGCAATTCTAAAAGCCGGTGGAATTGTCGTTGCAACCATGCCTTTACTTCGAGAAAAAGAATTGGAAACTATAGTTGATTGTGCTGAAATATCCCATGTTTTTTGCGATTTACGATTGGAAGAAGCGTTATCATTAGTAAAATCGCCTTATTTAAAATCGGTTTGTACATTTGATGGATCGAATGAAACAAAATCGGAATTAGAAGTATTAATGGCTTCGAAACCTACCGAATTTTCAAACTTTCCCACATTTGCGGAAGCG
>CANKZE010000095.1 GCA_947488545.1 Bacteroidota bacterium | reverse complement strand
TTTAACATATTACAAATTGACCCTACGTTACCGAGACCATAATTAATTATGCCAATCATAAATTGACTAATTTTAAAAATTTATTTGAATCATATTTTAACCAATAATAATTAATTATATCATTCTCTTTGTTAGATTTTTCAAAGATTTTTTCATATTTATTTATTTCGATTATGTCAATATATTTAAAATCTGAATTTAAATACCCCTTAGTAAAATTTGTATTTAGAATAAAAACTTTTTTACAATAAAATAAAGCTTGAAATAATACAGTTGAAAGTACAGAAATTATAATCTCGGAGGTTGACAATGATTTTTCTAATTTTTCAGTGTCTAGAAAAATTCTAGAATTCAACAAATGAGTATATTTTCTATTAAAATTATTAATCTCATGTGGATGGGGTCTTATGTAGATATCATAATTTAAAAGTCTTTTATCATTAAATATATTATTAATAAATTCAATCATTTCATTATAATCTGCTCCATTACTAATGATTAATATTTTCTTTTCTTTTTGTAAGTTAACTTTTATGGCATTTTTATACTCAGGTGTTCCGATAATTTCTATTTTTGAAAATAAATTTGTTTGGCTCTTCCAAAAACTGCTGTAAGTGAAAAAATAATTTGGAAAATAATTCCTATATTCTACTGGAGAATAATTTAAATGAAAATGATTATATGCAATGTGATTTTTGAAAATGAAGCCATGTTGGATTTCAATTGTTTTAATTTTCAGCTCGGAAGCTACAAAACATAAAATTGATTTTTCTAGCCCATAATGGGCATCTTCAATAAATATTGTTTTAATGAATTTATTTTTCAATAAGTAATGAAAATATTGATACCAAAATTGAGAACGAATTATAGTTTTTGTAGATGAATTTTTAATTTTATTACTAATTGATTTGTCAATTTTTTTAAAACTTTGACAGGTTATATTTTCAATTAATTCAATTTTATTTGAAATTATTTTATATTTTTTCGTATAAAAAATTCTAAAAAATAATGTAAAAAATTCTATTATAATTTTAACACTATAAAATGAAAAATGATTTTTTCTATAAATTTTAAAATCAAAAACATTAACATTAAGTAAATCTTCTATATAAGTTATCTGATTTATATTTAAACTATTTAAATAATTATCAAAAACTCTATTTTTATAAATTTTTTTTTCATTATCATAAACGAGTGAATCTGGCGAAGTAAAAACAAGTATTCTTGTGTAAACATTTATTCTTGGAAATCTAATTAAGGAATATATAGTATTTGAAATATATTTTAAATAACTAGATTTTCTTATAACGAAGCCATCTGATTTAATTTTTTGAAAAAATATTAAAGATAAAAATTGATACCTAATTATTGGCCATATAAATAAATTACGATGCCTGATTTTTAATAAATCATTACTTTTTTCAATATTTTTTACTGCGTCAAAAAAATTCATAATAAGTTCATTTCTAATAGCTAAGTATTTACCATGCTGACCTACCGCCATCTGCAGCAATTATAGACCCATTTATATAACTAGAAGCTTCACTTAAAAGAAAAACAAGTATGCCTTGATATTCATTTTTATTTGCCATTCGATTCATCGGTATTCTTTTAATAACTTCTGATATGAAATTAGGGTTTTGATTATTTTCGACGCCTCCTGGACAAATTGCATTACATCTAACATTTTTATTTGCCCAATAAGTTGATACATATCTTGTAATACCAATAACACCAGTTTTAACAACCGAATAAGTTATAGGTTTAACTGGCTGCATATTATCATCTAAACCATCTATGTGATATAATCTTTGATCGGGAGCAATTAAACCTAAATCAGATGATATATTTACTATACTACCTCCATTTTCGTTTTTTGATATTAAAAAACCATAATATTTTATACACAAGAATGTACCTTTTAATGAAACATCTAAATCCTTTTGCCAAACATCTAGAGGAAAGTTTTCAAGCCTAGAAAAATTAATTTCATTAGTATTTTCAACCTTTGGATTATTAGCGGCATTATTTACTAAGCCATCGATTTTTCCGTATTTATTAATTATTTCTTCATGGTTTTTTTTTACTTCGAACTCATTGGTTATGTCTACTGCAAATCCAGATGAATTTATATTGTATTTGTTATTTAGTATGTCAACCTGTTCATCTAAAATCTTTTGATTTAAATCTATTAGAACAGGAATTCCTCCAAAAGTAGCTATAGCTTCAATATGTTCTCTGCCCAATAAACCTGATGCACCAGTTACTATAATTATTTTATTATTAAGTGAAAAAATATCCATGTTTAAAATGATTTTGTTTGTCCCCCATCAATTGTTATGCATGATCCTGTTATAAATTCAGCTTTTTCAGAAGATAGAAACAATACTAGGTCTGCAACTTCCTCAGGCTTACCAAATCTTCTTAATGGTACATTATTTTCTAACATCTCTGAAACTAATTTGGGATTTTCTGCATTTTTTAAGTCCCATGTCCCGTCTTTAAAATAAATATTACCGGGTGCTATTGAATTAACTCTAATTCTTGGAGCAAGTTTGTGCGACAAAATTTTAGAAAAAGTGTTAATTGCTGATTTTGCAACACTATATTCAGTTGGTGCATTTAAATTTTCAATTCCTGCAATTGAAGATATAAAGGTAATTACGCCTGAGTTATTTATAAAAGGAGAAAAAACTCTTGCAGAATTCAAAGATGAAGTAAAATTAATATCCCAAGATAAATTCCAAACATTGGGGTCATTGATTGATTTAGAATCTGATTTTCCATTTCCTACATTTGATACTAAAATATCAAAATTGCCAATTTCATTAGCAACATTTTGCAAATTTGATTCAACTGTAGAATCAGCTGTATAAAAAAATACTTTATTCTTATATTCTAATTTTAAAATGTTTTCTAACTCAAAATTACTATGCCTTGATATTATATGAACAATTGCGTCCAATACAAGAAAAGATTTTGATATTGCTAATCCTATACCTCTTGTTCCTCCAACTACAACAACAATTTTATCTTTAAAATTTATTTGCATTAATTATTGTTTATTTAATTATAAATTCATTCATTAATGCTGAACACATTTTCAAATCATCAAACGAATCGATTTCAAACATTTTCCAAAACTCCATTTCTACTATACCTATATTATTTCCAAAACGATTATTTGTATTTCTTAAAACTTGAGGTTTAAATATATAAAAAGAACCGTTTTCAATAAATTGCTTAGGTATATCCTGTCTTCTTTTTCTATTTCTCCAATCGTAATTTACGCTATCTAAATTACCATCTTCATTTTTTTGCCAAAAGAAAAGATCTTCAGCAACACTACATGAAAAAAATGAATCATAAATATTTTCTTTAGCAAATGTTATACCTTTTGAAATATCACTTGCTTCTCTTAGTGGTGATGTAACTTGGGGGGCCACTACCCAATCGATTTTTCCTTCTGCTAGTTCTATAAAATTGATTGCATGTAACCATGCAGATTCTGATGTTGCAAAATCTCCAGCAATATCATCCGGTCTTTTAATTTTATTTGCTCCATATTCTGCTGAAATTTCTAAAATCTCATCTGAATCTGAACTTACCCAAACTGAATTGGTACCACCTTTTATACAATTATCAATTGTCCATGCTATTAATGGCTTGCCACAAAAATCTATTATATTTTTTTTAGGAACACCTTTTGAGCCACCTCTTGCTAATATAATTGCTACTACATTCATATTTTTTTGTTTAGTAGATTTCTAAAAAAATCAAGTTGTTTCTTAAATATTTCAACACCTTCATCATCCCTATATACTTGCATAATAAATGGAGATGTATAGGAAATTGTATCAAGCGCTTTAAAAAATCGATTAAAATCTAAATCCCCCGTGCCTAATATAACTGAACCAGAATTTAATTTTCTGTCTTTAATATGAATATCTGAGATTCTATGGCCATAGTATTTGAATTCTTCTAATGGATCATAGCCTAGTGAAGCACTATTTCCAGTATCGTAATTTACTGTTACATTTTTATATGGTAATAAGTTTAATAATTGCGAGAAGATCACGGGATTCAAATCTGTTTCTAAGCTTAGATTAATTTTATTATTATCGGCAACTTCAATTATTGGCTTGATATTATTAATAAACTTTTCTAACTTATTTTGATCACTCAAACTAGATTGATCAACACATGGTATAACTAAATCCCTAACTTCTAATAATGCTAAATTGTGTAATAGATCAATTATAATGTTTTGACTACTAGTAACTATATTGGAATTGTCACTATGAAATGGCGCCTCCATCAGATAGTCTGCACAAACAGACTTAACGCTAATTCCGGTTTGATCTATTTGTTCGAGAATCTTATTTATTCCGGACTTAGTATATAATGGATTTATTTCAAAATCGTTAAAATCAAAAATAAATTCAATACAATCTAATTTTAAATCGGCCGCTATTGAAAATTCTTTATGCCAGTAACCAACAGGATGTGCTTGATATCTTCCTTTATATTTAGGCAACAACCGGCCTTGCATTATTCCAATTTCATTCATCAAATAAAATTACTTAGATTTTGATTTAAAACTATATGGTGTTGGTGCGTCCCCTGAGGTTGCACCATCAAATTTATTCCATGTTTTAATTTGCTCTGCGATATTTACACCCGTATTTTTAGACCATTGCTGTAAAATTGAGTTAAAAACATGTCCTACTTTGCCATCACCAATTGGTAAACCATTAAGTGTCGTTACAGGCAACATGCAAAATGGAGTTCCTGTCATAAAGGCTTCGTCTGCAGTATAAACATCGTAAGGTTCAATATTCTTTTCTAGTATGGTTAATCCTAATTGAGGGCACAATTCTTTCATAACATATTCTCTAGATATTCCTCTCAAAATATCTCGACCCTCTGGAGTTATAACAACATTGTCTTTTATAATAAAAAAATTGTCTCCAGTGCCTTCTGAAATATAACCCGATGTGTCAAGTAATAATGCCCAATTGTCTTCGCCAGCAAATTGTGATGCTTCAATATTAGCCATTAAATAAAATATTCTACTTCTATTTTTAATTTTAGGATCCATTAAATTTGCCGGAATTGCTCTTTGAGAAGTAATTACTGCATTTATCCCTTTATCAAAAAGATGACCCATTCCTGATACAGTCCATCTTAAAGGAAAGTCCGCAATAACAACATTGGGTCCTTTATGTAAGCCTTCAATTCTTTGATATATACCTAAAGCGCCCCTTGAAACATCAATCATAAGTCTATGTTCATCATCAGGTCCGAATAAATGATCATTTGCCTCAATTGTTTCATAACAATGTTTTTCCATTTCCTCAATTGTCATTTCAAGTGGGATTCTCAATATCTTAAGTCCATAATACAAACGATTTAAATGCTCTCTTAATTTAAATTGCTTTTTATTAAATGATCTAGTCATTTCAAATACCATATCTCCAAACATAAGCGCAGAATCATATACTGATATCTTTGCTTCAGTTTCAGGAATTAGTTTTCCATTCATCCAAATTAATCTAGAGTTTGACATAATTATAAAATTTAAAGTTATTTAATTGAAATACTAGCCATTATTGTATCACATTTCCCAACAGAAGCTAATTGTTTTGCATAAAGCTCGTCTAATAGATTTGAATTTAAAAAATTCCATTTTTTTTGACCACCTGGAAGGTTATTTGAAAGCCAATAAAGATGATTAGACAAACCATATCTTTGAACTTGTTCCACCCAATTTAATTTCATGTTGGCTTTTTTTA
>CANKZE010000094.1 GCA_947488545.1 Bacteroidota bacterium | reverse complement strand
GCCACAAGGTTATCAGTATCTAAATGAATTAATTATTGGCAAGACGAGTCAGGATATGAATGCTTGTGAAGTAATTTGGTCTTTTTTCAAAAGATTTAGAAGACTATAAGAAATTAAGCTTTGATTTTTTCCATAAAAAAAGAGGTCTATTAAGACCTCTTTTTTCAATTTGCTCCCCCTATTGGAGAAAGTTGCAGTTTTGACGCGATGATTGCTTATTCAATTCTCTTAAAGTCAAGGGTATAGACAACAATTTTTTTTAATATCTTCGCAGTCAAATAAATAATTTCAATTTATGAAAAAAAGATTCATTTTATCAGTTTTATTATTATTAAGTATTTTAACTTACTCTCAAAATTCAGAAAAAGATTGTGAATCTGCTAGACAGAAATATTTACAACAAAATCCTGATGTTGCAAGAGCAGGAATGAATGCATGGACGCATTATACCACCTTTGGCAAAAATGAAGGCAGAAAGTGGCCTAATTGTGAAGAGATAAAACAAAATCTTTCTCAATGTATAAGTGGAGATTGTGAAAATGGATTTGGTGTATATAATTATTCAAATGGTGATAGATATGAAGGGCTATTCAAAAATGGAAAATGGAATGGTAAAGGTAAATATTATTATAAAAATGGAGACATATATGAAGGAAAATGGTTAGATGGTGAAGCTATACTAGATACTAGAGATGAAATTAAATTAGATTGGATAGGTGGTGTACGAATTGAAACTGAATTAAAATATGATGAAAATGGTAAAATAATTTGGAATTATCTAAAATACGGCACTTTATATCAAACTTTATATCAAATCTCAATTACTAAGAATGAAGTCATTTTATCGGACGATAGTATTAATAAAGGTAATAAATACAATAATTTATATAAACTAACTAATGATAAATTATATACTAAGAAACAAAATGCAAAAGAATGGAATTGGATAGAAACTGGTTCTTGGAATGATGAACAAGGTAAAGGCTTGAAAAATTATAATTTGGTAGATATTTCAAATAAAAGTATTCCAAATAAAAGTAAGGTTGATTCAAAAACATCAGTAGCGAAAAAAGCTTCTAAAAAATCAAAAAAAGGTTCACTTCCTGCTGGATTTTATTCTTGGTCTACAAAGGAACAAAGTGAATGGTACAATACCGATGAAGGTACAGCTTGGTTGATGAATTCACAAGTAATGAAAGATGTTGCTAAAGAAATGACAAAGAAATCTAACAAATGTGATTGGTGTAATAAGAAAATAATAGGAAAAGGTGTTAATTACGAGGTTAGAGATGGTGCTTGTTGGATAAGTGATATTTATATAAACTCTTTTGGATTTAAGGTTTTTTGTAGTAGAGAACACGCGTATAAACATTGTAATAGTAGAAATTAAAAATAAAATAATTTATGAAAAACAAATACACTTTATTATTGTTGACATTATTTATTTCTTTTTCAAGTTGTAGAAATACTCAAGAAGATGGTTTTAGAAGCTCTCTCAGTGATGCTGGAAAAGATGAAAAATCAATATGTGCTTTTTGTGGAAAAGAAACAAATTGGAGAGATGCGTATTATTGGATAATAAACGATAATCTATCTCCAGAAGACAAATTATCTATTCTTCAAGTAGGAACCTCTGAAAGTTTTTCAGATGAAAATGGAGAAATTCATAAAGGTGTAGGTTCTGAAATGCCATATTACAATAATGGAAAATACTTAAAAGGGGTATTTTGTTCCTACCAATGTGCTCAGAATGATTCTAATAGCAAAGAACAAAATTCAAATTCAGAATCTAACAATACCGAGAAATGTAATACTTGTGGAATAAATTTAATTACACCTACATCAAGAAATTGTTCTTGGTGTAATAATTTATTTGATGGTTGGTCTCCAGGAGAACAAGATTGTAGTATGTTAGTTGAGTGTTCTGACAAAATAAAAAAAGAGGCTCAAGAACAAGATTCAGACGCTTTTATTGCGAAGGCAGTATTGGGCTCTATAGAAATTCATAATGGTTGTACTTGGAGAGTTAATGATAACGAACATTTCTGCAGCTTAAAATGTATGAATGAATACAAAGAGAGTAGATATTAAAAATTAAAGGCTTATTAAAAATAGTGTTTATATTAAAGCTATTACCACCTTGAGCTTAGCAATTTCATTTCTTTACATCAGAATTAGCTTTCTAAAAAATTAAACAAAAAACCCGACACTTTCGTATCGGGTTTTGTTTTGCTCCCTCTATTGAAGAAAGTTACAATTTTAATGCGATGTTTGCTTTCTCAATTCTTTTAAAATCAAGGGTATAGACAACAATTTTTTTAATATCTTCGCAATCAAATAAATAATTTCAATTTATGAAAAAAAGATTCATTTTATCAGTTTTATTATTGTTAAGTATTTTAACGCACTCTCAAAATTCAGAACAAGATTGTGAATCTGCTAGACAGAAATATTTACAACAAAATCCTGATGTTGCAAGAGCAGGAATGAATGCATGGACTCATTATACCACCTTTGGTAAAAAGGAAGGTAGAAAGTGGCCTAAATGTGATAATTCAGAAGCACAGAACGAACTTTATAACGAATCAGATAACAATATCTACAATTCTGCAAGTGTTGAGGTAAAACCAAATTATCCTGGAGGTTTGGATAATTTTTATAATTTCTTTTTAAAGAATTTCCAAGTTCAGAATGAAGAGGAATTAAAAGGAAAAGTATTTGTAACCTTTGTAGTTGAAAAAGACGGTTCACTTACGGATATTAAAGTTCTAAGAGATATTGGTTACGGAACAGGAAAAGAAGCTGTCAGAATTTTAAAATCTTGCCCAAGATGGAATTGTGGGGAACAAAATGGTAAAAAAGTTAGGGTATTATATTCACTTCCAATTACAATTGAAATTGGGCCAACTAAAGAATTAACTAAAAGTAATGACTCAACTCAAAATCTTTCTCAATGTATAAGTGGTGATTGTGTAAACGGCAAAGGTGTTTCTATTAGACCAACTGGTCATAAATATGAAGGGGAGTTCAAAAATGAAAAAATGGAAGGGAAAGGCACATATTTTTTTACAAATGGTGATAAATATGAAGGTGATTTCAAAAATAATACAAATGAAGGGGAAGGGATTTTTTATTATGCAAATGGAGATAGATATGAAGGTGAATTCAAAAATGGAGCTATGGAAGGGGAAGGTACATATTATTATAATTCCGGAGCCGTATTCGTAGGATTTTATAAAAATAACAAAAAGGAAGGTGTCGGTGAGTACTCTATACCAGGTTTGATGACAATAAAAGGGAATTTTATTAATGGAAATATGGAGGGTGAAGGCATTGCAACTCTTATTGATGGCAGGAAGTATATAGGCAATTTTAGGAATAATTCACCCGATGGATTTGGAAAAGAATATAATGAAAAAGGTGTCTTAATTTATGAAGGTGAATATAAAGATGGTGTAAAAGTAGGAAGTAATTCTACAAGTTTTGTTAGTACTACAAATAATAATATTGATTTATCTGATTCTGAAAATGAAGAAAAAATAAGAAAAATTATTTATAAAGTAACAATTGATAAAATTGTTAAAAAAGATAAATCAAATTCTAAAGTGATAGAAAGCAGAGTAATAAAAAAGGTAGAGGATGAAATTTTAATGAGGAAGGCAACACAAAAGGATATAGCTGATATTAAAAAAAACATTAAGTATACAGCAGATTTATTACAATTAAGTGCGGCAATTACTCCAAAACCAAAAGTAAAGTGTGATTGGTGTAATAAAAAAATAATAGGAAAAGGTTTTAATTACGAGGTTCGTGATGGTGCCTGTTGGATAAGTGATATTTATATTAACAATTATGGATTTGATATTTTTTGCAGTAGAGAACACGCGTATAAACATTGTAATAGTAGAAATTAAAATAAAATAATTTATGAAAAACAAATACACTTTATTATTGTTGACATTATTTATTTCTTTTTCGAGTTGTAAAAATGTTTCCTCAGGAGAATTAGAATTAAATGCGGAACAAACTATAACTCAAAATGATATTATTGGTGTAATAAAATATTCTGATGAGGTATATGGAGATGTTTATTTACAATTTCAAAATGATGGGATATGTAAACAATTATCATATTATGAAGGGACTAATATTTGGGAGGGTAGTTGGGCAATCGAAAATAACGTTATTAATATTGTTGGAAATAATGTTTGGATTTCCAAAATTAATATTTCCGAAATAATTGGAAGTCAAATCAAATTTTCAATTGGAGATTCAGCTGATTTGATTACAGGAGAATTTTTGGTTGATGAAACCGGTAATAAAATGATTAGTTTTTCAGGTTTTGATAATTTTTCATCACCTGATTCTAATGTATCAAGTAGTAATGAGGTTTGTAATACTTGTGGAATAAATTTAATTACACCTACATCAAGAAATTGTACTTGGTGTAATAATTTATTTGATGGTTGGTCTCCAGGAGAACAAGATTGTAGTATGTTAGTAGAGTGTTCTGACAAAATAAAAAAAGAGGCTCAAGAACAAGATTCAGACGCTTTTATTGCGAAGGCAGTATTGGGCTCTATAGAAATTCATAATGGTTGTACTTGGAGAGTTAATGATAACGAACATTTCTGCAGCTTAAAATGTATGAATGAATACAAAGAGAGTAGATATTAAAAATTAAAGGCTTATTAAAAATAGTGTTTATATTAAAGCTATTACCACCTTGAGCTTAGCAATTTCATTTCTTTACATCAGAATTAGCTTTCTAAAAAATTAAACAAAAAACCCGACACTTTCGTATCGGGTTTTGTTTTGCTCCCCCTATTGGAGAAAGTTACAATTTTAATGCGATGATTGCTTACTCAATCATTTGGAAATTAAACAGATAGGCTTCGTGTCAATTTGCAGGATGTTTACTTATCATTCAGCCCAATTCCGAAACCAAACATTGCAGCTACTAATCCAAGATGAATGATTAAGACGGCTTTTTGCCAAGTTGGTCTGTCATTCCACTTTTGTTCTTGGTCGAAGGGGTCAAATGCCATTCCAATCCCGAGAGAAGCTGCCGCTTCCATATAATCTTTAGAAAAAAATGCTTGAAATAGTCCTAACAGTAAAAATCCGATGTAAATAAATTTGTTAAAAGGTGTTTTCATAGTTATGTGTATTAGTTTATCAAAAATAATTAATAGGCGTTAATTTTGCAAACGATTAAACACAAAAAAACCCGACACTTTTGTATCGGGTTTTCATTTGCTCCCCCTATTGGAGAAAGTTACAACTTTAATGCGATGGAAATTTACTTAACTATCAGAAAAACAAAGAGTTAATAAATAATTATTTGTCTCAATTATCACCTTCGCACTTCTTCGGAGAAAATCACTTTAAAATCTATTCATATGAATAAACTACTATTGATTTAAGAGTTTTTATTGTATAATATCAATACGGTATAATTATGTATAGATTCAGAATTTTATATTTAAGTTGTGGAGATTGAACTTAAAATAGCATAATAATACATTTTTTGTTTTAAACATTATTAATTTAAATAGCTATATTTGAAATAAATAAAGTATGATGGTAGTCATACCAATCTACCCTTTTTGGGGTGGCTTTGTATGATTTTGTCATACATATATACAAGTTAGCCGTCAGTTTGGCGAAACGTGTGAGAATTTAATAAACTAAAATAACAATTTAATACAAAATATATGAGACAAATTTTATTAATTCAGACCATTATACTAATTTGTATAAATGGCTACAGTCAAACATTAAATTTCACTTTAGCAAATCCACAGCCTAACATAATGGAGGGTTATGGCGGAATATTTGCAAGTGGAGATATAGATGGAGACGGAGACTTAGACT
>CANKZE010000093.1 GCA_947488545.1 Bacteroidota bacterium | reverse complement strand
GGTAGAGTTTAGTACAAAAGTATTAGGAACTCAAAATGCAACTTTAAAATCAATATCCGATTTCAAAAAAGAAATATCTGAGTCTAGAACTTTTAGCTTTCTCCATGAATTGGAATCATTGTTAGACAATGGTTTGATAAAAGGGGGTGATTTAAATAATGCAATTGTTTATGTGGATAAAGACATTTCCGAAACCACAATGGAAAATTTAAAAAAGGCATTTGGAAAAGAAAAAATCACGGTTAAACCAAATGGTATTTTAGATAATTTGACGTTGCATTATCCAAATGAAGCGGCAAGACATAAGTTATTGGATGTTATAGGTGATTTGGCGTTGATTGGCACTAGAATAAAAGGTAAAGTAATTGCCAATAAACCAGGTCATTTTGTAAATACTCAATTTGCAAAAAAAATGGCAAAAATGATTAAAATTGAGCAACGCAATCATGTTCCAACCTATGATTTAAATCTTGAGCCATTAATGGATATTCATAACATCATGAATATTCTACCACACCGTCCTCCATTTTTGTTTATTGATAGAATAATTGAAATGTCTGACAATCATATTGTTGGAATGAAAAATGTTACTATGAACGAAAGTTTTTTTGTTGGACATTTTCCAGGAGCACCAGTAATGCCAGGGGTTATTATTGTGGAAGCAATGGCGCAAACCGGAGGTATTTTAGTTTTAAGCACCGTTCCCGACCCTGAAAATTATTTAACTTATTTCATGAAAATAGATAATGTTAAATTCAAACATAAAGTATTACCAGGTGATACCTTAATTTTTAAATGTGAATTAATAACTCCTATAAGAAGAGGTATTTGTCACATGCAAGCCAATGCTTATGCAAATGGGAAATTGGTTGCAGAAGCAGAATTAATGGCACAAATTGCTAAAAAACAATAATATATTTCAAAAGGTTTTTAATCTATTTGAATAGAAAAACGATAAATATAAGAACATGAATCAACCATTAGCCTACGTACACCCTGGAGCCAAAATCGCAAAAAATGTTGTAATTGAACCATTTACAACCATTCATAATAATGTGGTTATTGGCGATGGAACTTGGATAGGATCCAATGTAACTATTATGGAAGGTGCTAGAATTGGTAAAAATTGTAATATTTTTCCAGGAGCAGTTATTTCAGCAGTACCTCAAGATTTAAAATTTGGAGGTGAAGATTCGTTAGCAATAATTGGCGACAATTGTACGATTCGTGAATGTGTTACTATCAATAGAGGGACAATAGCTTCAGGTCAGACTACACTTGGAAACAACTGTTTAGTAATGGCAACAGCTCACATCGCTCACGATTGCCACATTGGTGACAACGCAATAATTGTAAACGGCGTAGCACTTGCTGGACATGTAACGGTTGGTAATTACGCTATTATTGGAGGTTTAGCTGCAATTCATCAATTTATTAATATTGGTGATCACGCTATGATTTCAGGTGGATCGCTAGTAAGAAAAGATGTTCCTCCATATACCAAAGCTGCTAAAGAACCACTTTCTTATGTTGGAATAAATTCAGTTGGTTTAAGAAGAAGAGGTTTTACAACTGAAAAAATTAGAGAGATTCAAGAAATTTACAGAACATTGTATCAAAAAAATTACAATACAACTCAAGCTGTAGGGATAATTGAAGCTGAAATGGAAGCAACTCCAGAAAGAGACGAAATTATAGATTTTATTAGAAATTCATCTAGAGGAATCATGAAAGGTTATTCAGGTAATTTTTAAATCGCATTAAGCTAAAAGCAATATACTTTAGGCAAAAAAATAGTAACTAATTAAATAGGTCATATATATTAAACCTATCAACTAAAACAAATATAAAATGGCATCTACATCAGATATTAAAAACGGATTGTGTATCAAATACAATAATGATATTTATAAAATCATTGAATTTTTACATGTTAAACCAGGTAAAGGACCGGCTTTTGTGAGAACTAAATTAAGAAGTTTATCGAACGGAAAAGTACTAGATAATACTTTTTCGGCAGGTCATAAAATTGAAGAAGTTCGAGTTGAAACTCATTCTTTTCAATTTTTATATGCTGAAGGAGATCAATTTCATTTTATGAATGTAGATTCTTATGAGCAAATCACATTAGATAAAAAGACACTAGACGCACCAGATTTGTTAAAAGAAGGAACAATTGTGATGGTTCAAATAAATACTGAAACTGATTTGCCTTTATCGGTAGATATGCCGTCTTCTATAGTTCTAGAGGTAACTTATGCTGAGCCAGGAGTTAAAGGAAATACTGCAACAAATGCTACTAAACCAGCGAAAGTTGAAACAGGTGCATCTGTTAATGTCCCTTTATTTATAAATGAAGGTGACAAAATTAAAATAGATACTGCTACAGGTTCTTACATGGAGCGTGTTAAAGAATAATAATAGAGTTTTAATTTAAATGAAATTTTCAAAAACGTATCAACTTCATGAAATTGCATCTATAATTGGGTGCGAATTTGTTGGCGACTCCAATTTTCCTGTTCTAGGAATGAATGAAATTCATGTGGTTGAAAATGGAGATATCGTTTTTGTAGATCATCCTAAGTATTACGACAAAGCGCTACAGTCAGCAGCAACAATAGTTTTAATTAATAAAAACGTTGATTGTCCTGATGGAAAAGCCTTATTAATTTCAGACGATCCGTTTAGAGATTTCAATAAATTGACCAATTATTTTAAGCCTTTTCAATCTTCTAATATTTCAATTTCTACTTCAGCCAAAATAGGCAAGGGTACTGTTATTCAGCCTAATACATTTGTTGGGAATAATGTAACCATTGGAAAGAACTGTTTGATTCATTCTAATGTTTCAATATACGATCATACTATTATAGGAGATAATGTTATCATTCATGCTGGAACAATATTAGGAGCTGATGCTTTTTATTACAAAAAAAGAGAAACTGGTTTTGATCAGTTGATTTCTGGTGGTAGAGTTGTAATCGAAAATAACGTTGGGATTGGCGCCCTTTGCACCATAGATAAAGGAGTTACAGGAGATACTACAATAGGTGAAGGCACTAAAATTGACAATCAGGTGCATGTTGGCCACGATACTGTAATTGGTAAAAAATGTTTAATTGCTTCGCAAACCGGTATTGCAGGTTGTGTAATTATTGAAGATGAAGTTACTCTTTGGGGACAAGTTGGAACCACAAGCGGAATTACAATTGGAGCTAAAGCAGTTGTTTTAGGACAAACGGGAGTTACAAAATCGATTGAAGGCGGAAAAAGCTATTTTGGCACGCCTGTAGAAGAATCACGTGAAAAATTGAAGCAATTAGCTAATATTAAAAAAATACCAGATTTAATACAAAAATTAAAATAGTTATGAATTTAAAAAAGATAATTCTTGATTTTTATAAATCAGAAGCGTTAATAAATCCATCTGTTTTGGCCACCTATTTACATGACGACATCCTTTTAGAATGGAATAGTAGCACTGGGTTTATAAAAATGAATCGGGAGGATTTGTTATCGTTAGCATCTGAATTAAGCAGGTCTTATGTACGATCAAAAGTCGAAATCTCACACATTGTAAAAGAAGGAGATTTAGTTTCATTAAGATACGCTCATTCTGTAAAGACTATTGAAAATCCACGAGAATACATTTTGTTAGCCAATTTCATGGTGATTTGGGAGTTGAAAGAAGAAAAATTATACCGTGGTTATCAAATTAGTCAAGTAGTTTAAAAATATTTAAAAATTAGTTATAAATACTTTTCTTTAAAGCGTCAATAGCTTACTTTTGCATCGTTCTAAAAAAAATAAAATAAAATAATAATATCATGAGTGTTTTAGTAAATAAAGATTCTAAAATAATTGTTCAAGGTTTTACAGGTAGTGAGGGTACTTTCCACGCTTCGCAAATGATTGAATACGGAACAAATGTTGTTGGTGGAGTAACTCCTGGAAAAGGAGGGACTTCTCACTTAGACCGTCCTGTTTTCAATACTGTAAAAGATGCTGTAGATCAAGTTGGAGCTGATACAACTATCATTTTTGTACCGCCTGCTTTTGCTGCTGATGCAATTATGGAAGCTGCAGATGCTGGAATTAAAGTAATTATTACAATTACTGAAGGGATTCCAGTTGCTGATATGATTAAAGCAAATCAATATATAAAAGGTAAAGATTGTAGATTAATTGGACCAAACTGCCCAGGAGTAATTACTCCAGGTGAAGCAAAAGTAGGTATTATGCCAGGTTTTGTTTTCAAAAAAGGGACAGTAGGAATCGTTTCTAAATCAGGAACATTAACTTATGAAGCTGCAGACCAAGTAGTAAAACAAGGTTTAGGAATCACAACTGCTATTGGAATTGGTGGAGATCCAATTATTGGAACAACTACAAAACAAGCCGTTGAATTATTAATGAATGATCCAGAAACTAAGTGTATCGTAATGATTGGTGAAATTGGAGGTCAATTAGAAGCCGATGCTGCTAAATGGATTAAAGCAGATGGAAATCGTAAGCCAGTTGTTGGTTTTATTGCTGGTGAAACTGCTCCAAAAGGAAGAACTATGGGTCACGCTGGTGCAATTGTTGGCGGTGCTGACGATACTGCTGAAGCTAAAAAACGTATCATGAGAGAAAACGGAATTCATGTGGTTGACTCCCCAGCAGAAATTGGTAAAAAAGTAAAAGAAGTTTTAGGATAACCTAATTCGAAAACAATATAAAATACCTCACGGTTTTTCGTGGGGTATTTTTTTATAATAATGATTATATAAATAAGTATGTATAAAGAATTAAAAAGTATAAAAAATAAGAATCAGTTTCAATTTGATTTAAATGATAATCTTGAAGAAGTTTGTAACGCTCCTGATGCCGCAAGTGGTATTTTTTTAGTTTATGATATTTCAAATGAAGATAAAGAACTTATAATGGTTGGTTCGACAGGAACCGTTCAAAATGATGGAACTTTAAAAAGTAAAAATGGTGGTTTGTATGACAAAATTGTCAACGGACATCAATTTGCTAAAACAGGGCGTAAATATTCTTGGCCGGCACAAATGAAAAAAGAGTCAATTGATAAATTAGAGGTTTATTGGTATGAAACTTTTAATGATAAAAACAAAATCATCCCAACTTTTATTGAAGGACAAGTACTTCAAAATTTCTTAACAGAGTTCAATAAATTGCCTAAGTGGAATGTAGCATTCTAAGATTTTTGATAAAAAAAAATAACCCGCTCCGAAACTATCGAAGCGGTTTATTTTTTTAGTTAAAGGGATTTGCCCATTTTGTATCTGTGTATACATTAGTCCCTGTAAGGGTTTTTAGAAAAGCAATTACAGAATTGACTTCAGTTGCTGTCAAATTTAATTGTTGACCAAAACCTCCAGGCATTAATCTTGGATCTAAATTGTTATTTCCAGGAGCTAAATTAATCGTTCCGTAGTGTCCAATTGCATTTTGGAGTGTTACAATTCCTCCGGTGTGCATCATTTGACCATTTGGAGTTCCGTCAATTTTTACTAAATCTCTTAAAGAAGGAGCTCTTGTGTTAGTCACATCAATACCTCCAGTTCCAGAAATTCTTCCAATTATCCCATTGTTTCTTGAGTTTGGATCGATATCAAATTCTGGCGCTCTGTGGCAACCTGCACAACCAAGTCCACCGGCTATTCTAACTCCAGTAGCGTTAAAATTGGGTGGAGTTAAAAAAAGGTTTTTTCCTTGATTCTCTTGAGCTGTAAAGTTATTGAAATTTGCACCATCATTTGGAGCTGCAGCTCTACCGGCATCATATTTTGAATCAAAAGATTGAATACTTCTTATAAATTGAGCTAAAGCAAATTGAATTTTAGTTTCTGTTATTTCTTCTGTACCATAAACGAATTTAAATAACTCTTTATAATAATTGATTGCACTTAACTTTGTAATTAAATCATTAAACGACAAATCTCCGTTTGTACCACTAAAACCCATTTCACCATGATCTCTAATTGGCATAGTTGTTTGAGTCTCCAATGATGTAGCTCGTTCATCCCAAA
>CANKZE010000092.1 GCA_947488545.1 Bacteroidota bacterium | reverse complement strand
TGATCCGGTAGAGAAATTTGGTGGAGCACAATTGGTTCAACAAGAACCAGATGCATCTAGTTTTCCAAATGGTGGAATCAGAAATACATTTGAAGCAAGAGGTTATACCGCTTGGGATCCGACCTCGCCAGCCTTTATATATGGTACTACTTTGTGTATTCCAACGGTATTTATTTCTTATACCGGAGAAGCATTGGATAATAAAATTCCTTTACTACGTGCTTTATCTGCGATGGATGAGGCTGCGACTGATGTATGTAAGTATTTCGATAAAAATGTAAAAAAGGTAACTGCAACATTAGGATGGGAACAAGAATATTTCTTGATTGACAAATCGTTATTTAATTCGCGCCCGGATTTAATGATGACTGGTAGAACATTGATAGGACATACTTCTGCAAAAGGTCAACAATTAGACGATCATTATTTTGGTTCAATACCAACGCGTGCATTAACTTTCATGAGAGATTTAGAACAGGAATGTATGTTGCTTGGAATCCCTGTGAAAACGCGTCATAATGAAGTTGCACCCAACCAATTTGAGTTGGCACCAATATTTGAAGAAACCAATCTTGCCGTAGATCACAACTGTTTGTTGATGGATGTAATGAATAAAGTGAGTGAGCGTCACGATTTGAAAGTGCTATTGCATGAAAAACCATTCAAAGGCGTTAACGGATCTGGGAAACACAACAACTGGTCGCTAGCAACCGATACGGGTGTGAATTTATTGAGTCCGAGTAAAACTCCGATGAGTAATTTACAGTTTTTAACTTTCTTTATCAATACGATTAAGGCGGTAAACGATTATGAAGCGTTATTGCGAGGATCAATCGCGACAGCTAGTAATGACCATAGGCTAGGAGCCAATGAAGCACCGCCAGCAATTATTTCTGTATTTATTGGAGAGCAATTAACGAAAGTATTAGCCGAATTAGAAGGGGTAACCACTGGAAAATTATCACCAGAGGAAAAAACCGAATTGAAATTGAATGTGGTAGGGAAAATTCCAGATGTACTTTTGGACAATACCGATAGAAACAGAACTTCACCATTTGCTTTTACAGGAAATAAATTTGAGTTTAGGGCGGTTGGATCATCTGCAAATTGTTCGAATGCGATGACCACATTGAATACGATTGTGGCCAAACAATTGAAAGATTTCAAAGTTGAAGTTGATAAATTGATTGACTCAAAAGGCATGAAAAAAGACGATGCTATTTTTAATGTGTTAAGAGAATATATTAAGGTATCGAAAAACATATTATTTGAAGGCGACGGTTACAGTGATGCTTGGGAAAAAGAAGCGGCAAAACGCGGATTGAGTAATTTTAAAACTACACCTGAGGCCCTGAAAGCTAGAGCATCAAAACAAGCCTTGGATTTATTTTCAGAAATGAAAATCATGAATCACGTTGAGGTTGAGGCGCGTTACGAAATAGAATTAGAAGAATATACTAAGAAAATCCAAATTGAAGGGCGTGTATTAGGAGATATTTCTTTAAATCACGTGATTCCAACAGCAATTAGATACCAAAACACTTTGATTGAAAATGTGAAAGGTTTAAAGGAAATCTTCGGCTCGGAATTTGAGAAAATTGCCAAAGAGCAAATCCGATTGATTAAAGAAATTTCCAAGCACATTGAGGGAATTAATTCGAAAGTAGAGGAAATGACCAACGCGAGAAAAAAGGCCAACGCGCTTAACGATGCTCAAGAAATGGCAGATGCCTACTGCAATAAAGTAAAACCATATTTTGAAGTGATTAGAGAGCACTGCGATAAATTGGAGTTACTAGTTGACGATGAAATTTGGACCTTAACAAAATACAGAGAGCTGTTGTTTACTAAATAATAAAAATCGCTTTTTTAAGTTATTACATATGAACCTGGTTCAATTACAAGAATCAGGTTTTTATTTAAACAAAAAATATCATAACTTTGATTGTATTTAAACCATCAATTTAGAATAATGAAGTTGAAACTATTATATATAATGTTGCTTTTTAGTTTTTGTAAAATAGCGGCACAAGAAAAATTGGAGGTCTTCTTTGATTTTGATAAATACGACATCAACATGGGTGCCAATCAAAAATTAGTTGATTGGGTTTCTTCTTCAAAAAACATTGAGGTTAAAAAAATATATGGTTTTTGCGATTGGAAGGGGACAAGTGTTTACAATGATTCCCTGTCGTGGAAAAGAGTTAAAACAGTTCATGATTTCTTAAAAGAGAGAAATGTAAAAATTAAACCAGACTACGAAATTAAAGGTTTTGGTAAAGATTTTGAGCAATCGAAAATTCAATCGGAGAATAGAAAAGTGACTGTTATTTATGAAATAATCAAAGTTCCAGAACCAAAAACGAAAGAGCAACTACAATTAGAAGAACTTAATAATTCCTTGAAAACTTCAAATGTAGGAGATCATATTAAACTTAATAATATTTATTTTTTCAATAATTCAGCAAGGTTGTTACCTAATTCAGAGCCGGTATTATATGAATTGCTTTGTGTTATGAACGACAACCCGAAATTGAAAATTGAAATCCAAGGACACATTTGTTGTCAAACTCGCCCAGGTGTTTATGATGTTTCTCCTTCAAGAGCAAGAGCGGTATGGATGTTTTTAATCAAAAACGGAATCAATAAAAATAGAATGTCTTTTAAAGGATTTGGAACTTCGAGACCAATTCATCCTATACCTGAGAAATCGGCACAAGAAGAAGAAGACAATCGTCGCGTGGAGATTATGATTTTGAGTAAATAAAATATCCAATCGTAATTTCACATCCAAAAATTCCGATTATCTTTGCAAACAACTACACAACAAAAAATGAGCTCAGATACAAGTAAAAGATATGCTCTTCGAGGTGTTTCCGCATCAAAAGAAGACGTTCATAATGCTATTAAAAACATTGATAAAGGTTTGTTTCCAAAAGCCTTTTGTAAAATTGTCCCTGATTATTTAACCCAAGACGAAGAATATTGTTTGATAATGCATGCTGACGGAGCGGGTACAAAATCGTCTTTGGCATATATGTATTGGAAAGAAACAGGAGATATTTCTGTTTGGAAGGGCATCGCTCAGGACGCATTAATTATGAATATTGACGATTTATTATGTGTGGGTGCAACCGATAATATTTTGTTATCATCAACCATTGGAAGAAATAAAAACCTAATTCCTTCAGAAGTAATTTCAGCAATTATCAACGGAACAGAGGAATTAATTTCCGAATTAAAAACCTACGGAGTAACTATACATTCTACTGGTGGTGAAACTGCCGATGTGGGTGACATTGTGAGAACAATCATTGTGGATTCTACCGTAACGGCTAGAATGAAGCGCAGTGATGTAATTGATAACGCCAATATTCAAGCAGGAGATGTTATCGTTGGATTGACTTCTTTTGGTCAATCAAGCTATGAAAATGGTTACAATGGCGGAATGGGAAGTAATGGTTTAACATCTGCAAGGCATGACGTTTTCGATCATTATTTAGCCAACAAATACCCGGAAAGTTTTGACGCTGCCGTTCCTAACGAATTGGTTTATTCAGGCAAAGTGAAATTAACCGATGCCGTTGAAAATTCTCCTATAGATGCGGGTAAATTAGTACTTTCGCCAACGCGTACTTATGCACCAATTATTAAAAAAATTCTAGAAAAATACAACTCCGATTCTATTCATGGAATGGTTCATTGTAGTGGTGGTGCACAAACTAAAGTGTTGCACTTTGTAGATAACGTTCACGTGATTAAGGATAATTTATTTCCGGTGCCGCCTTTATTTCAATTAATTCAAGAGCAATCAGGAACCGATTGGAAGGAAATGTACCAAGTTTTTAATTGTGGCCACCGTATGGAATTGTATGTTCCAGAAGCTGTTGCAAATGATATAATTGCTATCTCTAAATCGTTCAACGTTGATGCACAAATTGTGGGTAGAGTAGAAGCTTCAGAAACTAAAAAACTAACTATTTCTTCCGAATACGGCGTTTTTGAATATTAATATTTCAATTTTTAAATCATTTAATCTTTCAATTATTATATAATGTACGAACTCGTTTTTTGGAATTATACAGAAGGAATTTACCTGAACAACCATTTGGTTTACGAAGCTATTTCTGAAGAACAACCAGTTGATGGATTAGAAGAACTTCCTACTACGGTAATTCTCAATAGAATCAATTCTCTTTTTTCAAAATGGGAACGCGTTGATGAAAAAAGTTGGAAAAACAATAATGGACCAGGTGCATTCCATGTTCGTGCTACTAATCAAAGTATAAAAGTAGATTGCTATGGAACCCAAGGTTCAGACATGGATATTTTGGTTGGAGCTTTAGAAGAATTCAAATGCCCATTATACGATCCACAAGTACCAGAGCGGCATGATGGAATAGAGTAGTGGTAATAAAATAAACTATGAAAATAAACTTAAAACACGGAATAGACCAACTCGTTTTCGGAATGAAACAAAACGATGTTATTGCTATTTATGGGAAACCGAATAGAAACTATAAAGACGAAGATGACAATGTTATTTTTTCTTATAATTCAATAAAAATGCGACTCACATTTTATAGTGAAGAAGACTTTAAATTGGGTTATATTGTTGCTTCAAGTTCTGATATGGAACTATTTGAAAATAAAATCATTGGAAAAAAAATTAGTGAAGTAAAATCGCAATTGACTACTAAAGGAATTACAAAATTCACTCAGGAAGAATTTGATACTTTTGAGAACTATTTTAATGAAGACAATTGGATTATTTTACAAACGGAATTTGATGAGGTTGTAAAATTTGAAATAGGAGCGATTATCAATGATAAAGATGAATTTGACTGGAAATTTAAAGGGTAATTCTATAGATTTAAAAATAAAAAAGGTGTTCAAAACGAACACCTTTTTTATTTGAAATAAATTAAATTATTTATTTTCGTTTGGAACAGGTGGAGGAATTCCCTCTAACATTTCAATTTCAAAAATGATATTTGCACTTGGTGGAATAACATTTCCAGCTCCTCTTTCGCCATATCCTAATTTAGATGGTATGAAAACAACTGCCTTATCTCCAATAGATAATTTGTATAATCCTTCAATAAAACCAGGAATCAAACCCTCTTTTTTTCCATATTGGAATGGGAAGGGTTGGTATCCGTTTTGATCGGCTCTGTTTTTATCAAATTTTCCATAAGTTTTATTCACTTCTTCATAGCTACTATCAAAAAGAGATCCATCTTCAAGATATCCTGCATAGTGAACGTAAATATTAGCTCCATCGGCAGGTTTTACTCCAGCACCTTTTTTGATGATGTTGTATTCTAAACCAGATTCAGTTTTGATTGCTGTCGCTCTAATTGCTGCTAATTCAGCAACTCTAGCTGCTTTTACAGGAGCATATTTTTCATTGTAAACACGTTTTGCTTCAGCATCAATTGCAGCTTGTTTTGCTTTAGCTTCAGCTTGAATTGCTGCTTGTTTTGCATCGTCACTAGCTTTATTTGAATAGTAATTTGCAAAAACTTTTGGAGCATCGAATTTTTTAGCTTCAGCACCAACTTTTGTAATTGTTACTTTTTGCATTACGTCGTCTTGAACGATTGCATTTACCACATCCATTCCGCTTACTACGTGTCCGAAAATGGTGTGTTTTCCATTCAACCAAGGTGTATCTTTATGAGTAATAAAAAACTGACTGCTGTTAGTTGAAGGACCAGAATTTGCCATAGCAAGAATTCCACCTTTATCAAAAATTAATTCAGGAAGACATTCATCTTTAAAGCTATATCCAGAACCACCCGAACCATTTCCAGCTGGATCTCCTCCTTGAATCATGAAATCTTTAATTACTCTATGGAATTTCAATCCGTTGTAAAATGGCTTTCCTTTTAATTTTTCATCGGAAACGAAAGTGTTTGTACCTTCTACTAATGAAATAAAGTTAGCAACTGTTACTGGTGCTTTTTTGTGTTCTAGTATTAATACAATTTTACCTTTTGAAGTTTCAAAGTTTACAAATATCCCTTCATTAGAATTTGTTTTTGGTTTTTGAACTGAAGTTGAAGGCGATTTTGTTCCTACTACTTTCGCTACTTTTTGTGCATAGATGGAAGTTGTAATTCCAAATAACATTAAAAATAATACTTTAAATTTCATTTTATCTTATTTTAAAAATATCCTT
>CANKZE010000091.1 GCA_947488545.1 Bacteroidota bacterium | reverse complement strand
TAACTTTCCAATCAAACTTGGAATAAACATTAAATTTGTCATAATTAAATTGGTTAATTTGGTTTTCTTACTCGTAAGGCTTTTCGGTTCCGCCCCGTTGTTTAAAGTAGTTTCTGGACTCCACTAACATTACAAAATTAATAAAATAATTGTTAATATTATATCAAACTTAAATAATTTTAATTAAAATGATAATTATGATTGTAAAAAGTTATCAAATATATATTTATGAAATTGTTAATAACTACATTTTATAACAAAAAAAAACGAACTTTTTTAAGTTCGTTTTTGAGTATATCGCAATAAAAATCCTATTACTACAAAGAGAAGTTTACTTTTTTGACAAATAATCTAATACATTTTTTTCAATCCTACCATTGATATCAGAAATATCAGCTTTGATGAATTTTTCACCGATAATATTTTCAAATAATTCAATATAACGATCAGAAACCGTTTGAATGTATTCATCAGTCATATTTGGAATCGTCTGCCCTTCTTTACCTTGAAATCCATTTTCTATCAACCAACGTCTAACAAATTCTTTAGAAAGTTGTTTTTGCTCTTCGTTTTTATCCTGACGTTCTTGGTATCCATCTGTATAAAAATAACGAGAAGAATCGGGAGTATGAATTTCATCGATCAATACAATTTTCCCGTCTATGGTTTTCCCAAATTCATATTTGGTATCCACCAATATCAATCCGCGGCTAGCAGCAATTTCAGTTCCTCTTTGAAATAAAGCGCGAGTATATTTTTCTAATACAAAATAATCTTCTTTAGATACAATTCCCTTTGCCAGAATGTCCTCACGAGAAATGTCTTCATCGTGTGCTCCATTATCTGCTTTGGTTGATGGAGTAATTATAGGGGTTGGAAATTTATCGTTTTCTTTTAACCCTTCAGGCATTGTAACACCGCAAAGTGTTCTTTTTCCCGCAGCATACTCTCGAGCAGCATGACCAGAAACATAACCACGAATTACCATTTCCACTTTAAAAGGCTCACATAAATGTCCGATTGCCACATTTGGATCTGGGGTTGCAATTAACCAATTCGGAACAATGTCCTGAGTTAATTCCATGAATTTAGTCGCAATTTGATTTAAAATCTGACCTTTATAAGGTATTCCTTTTGGCATCACCACATCAAAAGCAGAAAGTCTATCGGTGGCAACCATAACCAATAACTCGTTATTGATATTGTAAACTTCGCGAACTTTTCCGTGGTAAACTGACTTTTGATTTGGAAAATTAAAATTAGTGGTAGTAATTGTATTCATTTAATTGTGTAGTTTGTAGTTGTGTAATGCAAAAGTAGATTGTTTTATAGAAGAAAGCAAAAGAGGAAGTGATTAAATTGAAAAATCTTCCTTTTGATTAATCTACTATCCTGACTTGTCATGTTGAACTTGTTTCAGCATCCAAACGAAACTGAAATAAAATCAATTTAAATCTGTGTATCTGAGTAAAAAACTCCAAAATTAAAAGCCTTCAATTACAATAATTCCTATAGCTTTTTTTTTCTTAATGCTGAAAGCTAATAGCTATACTTTAATCGTGATTCTCAATTTGCTTGTAAGCATCAATGACTTTTTTCACTAAACGGTGGCGTACAATATCTTTGTCGTCAAGATAGATTATTCCAATTCCATCGACATCTTTCAAAACCAACAAGGCTTCTTTTAATCCGGAAATGGTGCGTCTTGGCAAATCTACTTGACCTGGGTCGCCTGTAATCATGAACTTGGCATTTTTACCCATACGCGTCAAAAACATTTTCATTTGGGAATGAGTGGTATTTTGTGCTTCGTCCAAAATCACAAAGGCATTGTCTAAAGTTCTACCACGCATAAAGGCCAAAGGTGCAATTTGAATTATACCTTTTAATATATAGTCTTCGAGTTTTTCGTTAGGTAACATGTCTCGCAAAGCATCATAAAGTGGCTGCATGTAAGGGTCGAGTTTTTCTTTCATGTCGCCCGGAAGGAAGCCTAAATTTTCTCCAGCTTCAACCGCAGGACGTGTCAAAATAATTCTCTTTACTTGCTTTTCTTTCAGTGCTTTTACCGCCATTGCCACGCCAGTGTAGGTTTTACCTGTTCCAGCTGGCCCTACGGCAAATACCATGTCGTTTTTATTGATGGTTTGAACCAATAAATGTTGGTTGGCAGTCATCGCTTTAATGATCTTGCCTCCTACTCCATGAACCAAAATATTGTCTCTGGCATCCATACGATTGTCGTCTTGGGAATCGCTTTGAATCACCCTTTCAATCACATTGTCATCGATATTGTTATATCTAGTAAAATGAACCATAAGCCTGTTGAATCTTTTTTCAAATTCATCTAGTGCTTCTTTTTCTCCAAAAACTTTTATGGTGGTACCACGAGCCACAATTTTCAACTTTGGATAATACTTTTTAATCGTTTCAAGATGAGTGTCTTGAGCGCCCCAGAAGTCTTTTGGAGCGATGTCTATGAGCTCGATAGTTCTTTCGTTCAAATGTATTGGATTTAATTAAAAAATAGTCATTGATAATTATTAGCTTTGCATTTCAAATTTAATATAATTTAAGTTTACATCCTTGAATTAGTTATAAACAATTTTATGTCAATAATTACCCTTACCACCGACTACGGACTCAAAGATCACTTTGTGGGTGCTTTGAAAGGGAAAATTTTGATAGAAAATCCAGAGGCCAAAATTGTAGATATTTCTCATAACATCGAGCCATTTAACACCGTACAAGCAAGTTATATTATTGGAGCTGCGTACAATAGTTTTCCAAAAGGCACTGTTCACTTAATTGGCGTTGACGCAGAAAAAAATAAAGAAAATCAACACATTGCAATGCAATGGAACGATCATTTTTTTATTTGTGCCGACAATGGAATACTGAGTATTTTGACTCAAAAAGTGGTTCCTCAAAAAATCGTGGCTATCAATATTCACGATCGTTTACCGGAAGATGCGACCGATTTGGATGTATTTATAACTGTTGCGAGTCATCTTTCAAAAGGCGGTTTATTGAACGTTATTGGTAAAGAAATAACTGCAATTAAAGAAGTAACCGAAATTCAACCTAGCGTTGCAGCCGATAAAAATTCTATAAAAGGATATGTGATTTACATTGATCATTTTGGAAATGTGGTGACCAATATTTCTAAAAAACTTTTTATTGAAGTTGGAAAAGGAAGACCTTACGAAATTCCGTTATTGCAAAATCGATTACAGAAAAAATCTAATCCTATAAAAAATATTTGGGCAAAATATTCCGATATTGGCAACACCGGAAAATATCCAATTAAGGATTACGAAGGCGATAAATTAGCGATTTTCAACGAAGCGGGATTTTTAGAAATTGCCATTTTTAGGAGTAATCCTTTGAACGTCGGAAGTGCTTCAAGTTTGTTGGGATTGAATTATAGAGACAGTATTACCATTCAATTTAATTCTATTTAGTTATGTTTGTAAGAATTGTAAAAATGAGTTTTCACGAAGATAAGATTTCCAATTTCTTAGAAAATTTTGAAGTTATAAAAGAGAAAATACGAAATACGCCAGGAAATCGTTTATTAGAATTGTATCAGGATAAAACCGACAAGTGCATTTTCTTTACCTATAGTTATTGGGAAACCGAACAAGACTTGGAAAATTATAGAAATTCCGAACTTTTTTTCGAAATTTGGACAGATACAAAAAAGCTATTTAACAATAAACCAGAAGCTTGGAGCGTTGACAAGTTAGTTTCTTTAGTTTAAAAAATATAAAATGAAAGCAATATTATTCAGAGAGATTAGGTCCTTTTTCGGTTCGCCGATTGGCTACTTAGTTATCGCTATTTTCCTAATCCTCAACGGATTGTTCTTATGGATTTTCAATGGTGAATACAATATTTTAGATTCTGGTTTCGCCGATTTGAGTCCGTTTTTTACTATTTCACCTTGGATTTTGATTTTTCTAATTCCTGCGGTTACTATGAGAAGTTTCGCTGACGAAATGAAACAAGGAACCTTAGAATTGCTTTTAACCAAGCCATTAAGCATTTGGGAAATTGTAGGTGGAAAATTCTTAGGATCGTTATTATTAATTGTAATAGCAATAATTCCAACATTCATTTATGTATATGTAATTTCTAAACTTGGAATGCCCGAAGGAAATATCGATATGGGAAGCACTATAGGTTCTTATTTTGGTTTGTTGTTTTTGATTTCAGGCTATTGTTCTATTGGAATATTCACTTCGTCGTTAACTAACAATCAGATAATTGCATTTTTGGTATCTGTTTTATTGTGTTTTACTTTCTACTTCGGATTTGATGGAATTGCCAATTATTTTCCAAGTATGGAAGGTAGTATTTCCTATTTAGGAATGAACAGTCATTTCAAAAGTATGAGCCGCGGAGTAATTGATACTCGCGATTTATTGTATTTTTCAAGTGTTACTGTCTTTTTTATGTCACTTACTGTTTTTAAATTAAAATCTTTAAAATTGTAATGATGAAAAATAAAAATCTAAAATCGGTAGTATTAATTTCACTGGTATTAATCTTAATTAATATTGCAGGGAACTTCTATTTTCATCGTTTTGACTTAACCGCTGATCATCGTTATACACTTTCCCCGACTACATTAAATATAATTAAAGACGTCAAAGAACCTTTAATTATTGATGTATTCTTGAAAGGTGACTTTCCAGGTGAAATGAAGAAATTGCAAACAGAAACGCAACAAATATTAGAAGAATTCAAAGCTTATAATTCAAATATTGTATTTCAATTTGTCAATCCATTAGAAGAAGAAGACAAAAAAGATGCGACTATTCAAGCCTTTCTAGAAAGAGGATTAACTCCAATAAATGTAACCTTAAACGACAAAGGAAAACAAACGCAAGAAGTAGCTTTCCCATGGGCTATTGCAACTTATCACGGTAGAAGTGTAAAAGTTCCTTTGTTAAAAAACATTATGGGAGCTTCAATTGCTGAAAAAGTAGTGAGTTCTGTACAACATTTGGAGTATGCATTTACGAGTGCATTTAATTCAGTTACGAAACCAAAACAGAAAAAGGTTGCCGTAATTAAAGGAAATGGCGAGTTGAACGATTTATTAATGGGAGATTTCATAAAGCAAGTCAAAGAAAACTGCTTTATTGGAACTTTCACTTTGGATTCTGTTGCTAAAAAACCTGTTGAGACCTTAGCTATTTTAAAGAAATACGATCTTGCGGTTATTGTAAAACCAATTGAAAAATTCTCCGACGAAGAAAAGCTTGTTTTAGATCAATTTGTAATCAATGGTGGAAAAACACTATGGCTCATTGATCAGGTAAACATCGAAATGGATAGTTTGTACAACGAATCTGGAACTACATTAGCCTTTCCAAACGATTTGAATTTGAACGATATGTTCTTTAAATACGGCGTGAGATTAAACCCCGACATGGTTAAAGACATCATGGCTGCTCCTATCACTCTTGCAACCGGCGAAAACGGAAGCGGAACGCAATACAATCAATTTCCTTGGTTTTATTCCCCTTTGGTTTATCCAACGGCAAAGCATCCAATTGTGAGTAATCTTGATGCAGTAAAATTTGAATTTACCAATGGAATCGACACTTTAAAAAACGGAATTAAGAAAACCGTTTTATTACAATCTTCCCCTTATTCCAGATTAGTTGGTACTCCGGTAGAAGTAAAATTAGAAATGGTTAACGATCGCCCTGAGCAATCGGAGTTTTTAAACAAAGGAAATATTCCAGTTGCCGTTTTATTGGAAGGACAATTTCATTCTGCATTTGAAAATCGCGTATTGCCATTTCAGGAGAATTCGTTTGTCAATTTGGGTAAAACCAATAAAATGATTGTGATTTCTGATGGCGATGTGATTAAAAATCAATTGGACAAAAATTACCAGCCTTTAGAATTGGGTTACGATAAATGGACCAATAAATTATTCGGAAATAAGGAATTTTTAATGAATTGCGTCAATTATTTATTGGATGACAACGGACTTATTAACATTCGAAGCAAAGTGGTAAATCTACCTATTTTAGACAAAGAAAAAGTCTATGATAATTACACAAGTGCTCAAATTATAAGCGTAGGATTACCAATAATTATCTTGGGAATATTCGGATTACTTTTCACTTTCCTTAGAAAAAGAAAATACAGCAAATAATTGTTAATAAATTTGTTTTCACTATTTGATTAGATTAAGATATATTTGTAAAACAAAATGAAAATAATTCTGAATAATTCAGATTTTAAGATTGATTAAAAAAAGCCAAAGATGAAGTTTATAGTATCGAGTTCGTACTTATTGAAACAATTACAAGTATTAGGAAGTGTTATTAACAGTAGCAACACCTTACCTATTTTA
>CANKZE010000090.1 GCA_947488545.1 Bacteroidota bacterium | reverse complement strand
CATGTTATCTGCAGCGGCATTTAATGCGTTTTTGAAAACATTAGAAGAACCACCAAAACATGCCATTTTTATATTGGCAACCACTGAAAAACACAAAATTATTCCCACGATTTTATCTCGTTGTCAGATATTTGATTTCAAAAGAATCACGGTAAAAGACGCTAAAGAACACTTGGCTGAAGTTGCAGAAAGTCAAGGAGTAAAATTTGAGGATGATGCATTACATATTATTGCTCAAAAAGCAGATGGTGCGATGCGTGACGCCTTATCAATATTTGATAGAGTCGTTTCTTTTTGCGGAAATAACCTTACTCGTCAAGCAGTTACGGAAAATTTAAACGTACTTGATTATGAAACTTATATCAATATTACCGATTTAATTATTGAAAATAAAATTCCAGAATTATTGATGGCCTATAATGAAATTCTTTCAAAAGGATTTGATGGGCATCATTTTATCGCAGGATTAGCGTCACATTTTAGAGATTTATTAGTTTGCAAAACGCCAACCACTATCACACTTTTGGAAGTTGGTGAACAAGCACAAAAATTATACGTAATTCAATCTCAAAAAACGACACAAGACTTTTTATTAGAAGGAATTCAAATTGCTAATGATTGTGACTTGAAATATAAAATCAGTCAAAACCAGCGATTATTGGTTGAACTTTGTTTAATGCAATTGGCCTCTATCACTTTTGATGGAGAAAAAAAAAAGGTTGAATCCTTTATAATTCCCCCGACTCACTTTAGAATTGCAAATTATTCAATAACTGACAAAACAGTTGTAGAAAAACCTACTGGTACAATTGAAGTAAAACCTGAAATCACTCCGGAAGCAATTGTTGAAGTTGCTTCGGAATCAATTGAAATTATTCAAGTTGAAGAAGAAATTGAAGAGATAACTTCAGAAAATATAGCAATCGAAACACCTCTAATTGAAAATAATATTGAGGAAGTTCCTACAGAGAAAAAAGAAACACCAAACCCAATAGATATTGCCTCAGAACCTAAGGTTTCCGCATTTTCATTGGCAAGTATTAAAGCAAAAAAAGAACTTTTAGAAGCAGGAAAATCAATAGTAAAAGAAGAGGTTCATTTGCCAACTGAAGATTTTAATGAAACCGATATGTTGTTGTACTGGCACAAATATGCGCAACGACTTGGTGATAAAGGTTATAAAATAATGGAATCTTTATTGTTAATAAACGATCCTGTTTTAAACGGAACTACAATCACATTAGAATTACCAAATCAAGGTTCGAAAATTGATTTTGAATCGGAGAAAAATGGTTTGTTAGGTTATTTAAAAGGACATTTACACAATCACAATATTACAATTGAAGTGATTGTAAATGAAACTGTTAGAACAAAATTGGCATTTACACCACAAGAAAAATACAACCGATTAACAGAAATCAATCATAATTTAGATATTTTGAGAAAAACTTTCGAACTGGATATTTAAATTTTTCCGTAATAAAGTGCTTTTACAATTCCATCAGAAAGCCCAATTTTTGGAACATAAATGTTTTTTGCACCACTCCATTTCATAGCGTTAAGGTAAATTTTCGTTGCTAAAACGATTACGTCTGCTCTATCGGCATTCAATCCTAATTCTGTAATTCTTTGCTCATAAGTTAGAGAGTTTAAGAATGTAAATTGTGAGTTAACATACATGTAAGATAGAGGTTTATCTTGCATTTTACCCGACATTTTAAACAGTTTATTGATGTTACCGCCTGAACCAATTAGAGTTACCTCATCATAGATCTCGGTGTTGGTTTTAATCCATTTTTCAATTTCGTGCCAAACGATATCAGAAACTACTTCGTTTAAAAGTCGGACTGTACCAGCTTTAAATGATTTTGAGACAATCATTTTGCCATTTGAAAATAAAGAAAATTCAGTACTTCCACCACCAACATCAACATATAAATATGTTTTTTCTGTTTTTAATAAATAATGTAAATCAGTTGAAGCAATAATGGCTGCTTCTGTTTTTCCATCAATAATATTGATTTCAACATTGGCTTTTTTCTTAATTATATCAATCACTTCACGGCCATTATAAGCTTCACGCATTGCAGAAGTGGCGCAAGCCATGTATTTTTCTACTTTATGAACTTTCATTAACAGTTTAAATGCTTTCATAGCATCAACCATTCTATCGATATTTTCTTCAGAAATCTCACCAACTGTAAACGCATCTTGACCCAAACGAATCGGAACACGAACTAATGCACTTTTACTAAATTGAGTTTCCTTTCCTTCTTCTTCAATAATATTAGCTACCAAAAGGCGCATTGCATTTGATCCAACATCTATTGCGGCATATTTTTTTATTGTAATCATTAAATTTTATTTGGGCTAAATTAAATTTGAATTATAATTTTTCAGTTATTACGTCAAGTCGATTTAAGTAGTAATTGTACATTTCTTGTTGCGCTCTAAAAACGGGGTCTTTACCTCTTAATCGGTATTTATTATCCAATTTATCCGAATGCAAACGCGATTTTACATTTCCTTTCCAACCAATATTAAAAATATCAATAAGTTCATTTTTTATTCTTTCATCATAAATTGGACAGGTTACTTCAACTCTTCCGTCCACATTTCGAGTCATAAAATCAGCTGATGAAATAAATATTTCGGGATCATTGTCATTGTAAAAAATATAGATTCTCGCGTGTTCTAAGTAATTGTCTACTATACTTATAGCTTCAATGTTTGAACTCATCCCTTTAACACCTGGGATTAATGAACAAATACCTCTAACTTGAAGTTGGATGGTCACTCCAGCGTTACTTGCATCGTATAATTTATCAATTAATTGAACATCGGTCAAACTATTCAATTTAAGTTTGATAAAGGCCGTTTTACCATTTTCCGCATTAGTAATTTCACGATCAATTAACTTATTGATTTTGGTTCTTGTGTAATGTGGCGAAACAATTAAATGTTTGTATCGATGCACTCTGTAATTCACATTAAAGAATTCGAATACCTTAGAAACGTCTTTTAAAATTTGCTGGTGACTGGTAAATAAAGTCACATCAGTATAAACTCTTGCGGTAGCTTCATTAAAATTACCTGTAGAAATGAAACCATAACGAACTAATTTTCCGTTTTGAATTCTCTCTACCAAGCAAATTTTACTGTGAACTTTTAAACCTTTGATACCGAAAATTAACTCGATTCCTTCGGTTTGCATTTGCTCGGCATAAGAAATGTTACTCGCTTCGTCAAAACGCGCTTGAAGTTCAATTTGGACCGTAACTTTCTTTCCGTTTTTAGCTGCATTAATCAATGAACTAATCACTTGAGAGTTTTTTGCTAATCGATATAAAGTAATTTTTATAGCAGTTACATGCGGATCTAAAGCAGCTTCTCTTAAGAATTTAATAATGTAAGAAAACGACTGATACGGTGCATTTACTAAATAATCTT
Source organism: Bacteroidota bacterium (assembly GCA_947488545.1). Lineage (GTDB taxonomy): Bacteria > Bacteroidota > Bacteroidia > Flavobacteriales > Flavobacteriaceae > Flavobacterium. The sequence goes on along the minus strand of CANKZE010000090.1, from coordinate 2,952 downwards.
TCTTAGCAATTTTATTTAAAATACTTCCGTCCAAACTCAAACCTTCAACTGGTAATGGAACTTTTGGTTCGTATAATAAATCAAATCTCCCAAGATTTGGAAAATCCATAAAATCACGTCTATTGTGGTATCTTCCACCAGGAATAATACTATCGGAAGCGTCAATTCCCATATTGGTAAGGAAAAATTTTAAGGTGTCTTTACCTATGGATTGATCGTATACAAAGCGCACTGGCTCCCCAATTCTTCTGTCTTTTACACTGGTTGCAATTTTTTCAAGCATGCTTTTACTCATGTCGCTATCAATATCTAATTGAGCGTCACGTGTAATTTTAATCATGTGTGCAGAGATACTTTCGTAATCGAAAATATTAAATAAACTTGATAAATTATGACGTATAACATCATCCAACAATATTATGTATTGCTTATCATCAACTGAAGGTAAAACTACAAAACGGTTAATTGATTTTGGAATTTCAATTACGGCATAACGGATTTCCTTTTTTGGCTTAACCAAACCTAAAATTTTAGGTTCTGATTCAGGTTTCATTACTAATTTAACTGCCAGATAGCCCAAGGTATCTTTCAATATAGGGAATTCAGCCAAATCATTTAAGATAATAGTAACTAGTGCTGGACTCACTTTTTGAATAAAAAAATCTTTAATGAAATTTTCTTGTTCACTTGTAATCTGACTTTCGTCGATAATAAAGATATTTTCTGCTTGTAGTTTATCTTCAATGATTTTTAGAATCCTCAAACTCTCGGTTTGTTGTTCGATTACAATTTCGGTAATGTCTTTTACCAATTGATTCGCAGTGATTCCCATGAGTACTTTTTCCCCTGAAATTCCCGACAAACTCAATCGGCGAATTGCAGCAAATCGAACTCTAAAAAACTCATCTAAGTTGTTTGAAAATATTCCTAAAAATCGCAAACGATCTAAAAGCGGTACATTTTCATCGGAAGCTTCCTGAAGAACACGTGCATTAAATGCAAGCCAGCTTTTTTCTCTATCTATGTATTTGTAATCCAAATTTTTATTCATACTTTAAATCTCTGGGGAATACTACTTTTTGTGTTTTCCCTTTTTTCAATAATTTCCATTCCAAACAATCAAATTTAATCCAAACCAAACCTGAAGTGGGAACATTTTCAATAAATATATCGCCAAATTTATTAACAAAATTTGTTATAGCCTCATTATGACCAAAAAGAATAACATTTTCTAAATCATTGTTTAATGATTTGATTACTTTTTCCAACTGATTTTCATCAAATGTATATAAATCTTCATTAAAAATAATTTCATTGACAGTAAACGAATAATTAGTTGCAAAAATGGTAGCTGTTTCAAGTGCTCGTCTAGCATTGCTGCTAAATAGTACAAATTTATCACTTAGCAAATTTAAACTTTCTAATGACACCAAAGTTGCATCATTCCTACCTCTTTCTGTTAAATTTCGTTCTTTATCGCTAACTGGATTGTCCCAGCTGGATTTAGCATGTCTAATAAGTATTAAATTTTTCATGTGTTTTGAACTTTATATTGATAATATCAAATGCTGATTCAAATAGAATTTACAATATACGAATTATTTGCTGGATTTATTGTAGTCGAATTGCCTTTTTATTTTAAAATAATTGGAATTGTTTTATTTAAATGTACCTTTGCAAAAAATTTGTCATTTTTAATGATTGTAAAATAAATTATATCATTTGAAAGACGCTTATTTAATAAGTTTATGAAAAAAATAGTTGAATACAGAAAGTTACTAAACGTTGATAAAACTGTAGATTTAAAAGATTTGAAAACCATCTATCGTAATGCGATGAAAGATGCGCACCCTGATAAATTTCAAGGAGATGACGAAGGTTTGAAAGCTGCAGAAGAAAATAGTAAAAAAATTATTGAGGCCTATCACTTTTTGGTAAGTATCAATCCTGAAACTATCAAACAAAACTTACCTGAATACACTGAAACTATTAGCACTTCTACAATTACAGACTATAAATTTGTTGACGGAAGATTAATTATCAATTTTTCAAATGGTAGTGTTTACGAATATATCAGTGTTCCTAAAGCTACTTACGTAAAAATGGTAAATGCTGATTCTCCAACTAGATTTGCTAAAAGACACATCTTAAATGCTTTTACTTGGAGAAAAACGATCAACCAAGATTAAGTTTTATTTTTATATAAAAAAAGGGGTTTAGATAATTGTTTAAACCCCTTTTTTGTTACAATTTATTAATGTAATTTCTATAAATATCACTGAATTGATATCCTTGAGAAATCCTGTCTTTGCTTAATTTGTCGTATTCTACCAAAGCCCATAATACAAACTCTTTCATAAAATAAACTTCCTCGTTTGCCAGTTGCGGTTGGTATTTTTTAATCAAAATTGAAAGAGGTGTTATCGAATCCAATATTGATTTGTATTCTTCGTCTGTTGCATCGTCTAATAATTCAAATCCGCTTTCAGCAAAAAACCATTCGATTAAATCGGAATAGGCAGTTTTTTCATCTTGCTTTTCTAATTTCTCAATCTTAGGAAAATAAGCTGGTAAAAAGGTATGAATTGCATCGCCAATTAAATGTTGTGCTACTTCTGCGGCCCCTTCCTGTTCTCCTTCATAAACTAATTCAACTTTTCCAGTAATAGCAGGAATAATTCCCATAAAATCGGATAATCTTACCGAAGTTTTATCCATTCCTGATTTTAAAGCACGGCGTTCAGCAGAACTCAATAAATTTTCATAAGCCGTAATGCTCAATCTAGCGCTTACACCACTTTTATTATCAATGTATTCACTTTCACGCGCTTCAAACACAATTTGCTCTAATAAATCTTTAGCTAATGAAGGAACATAAACTGCATCACTTTGAATCTGATCTAATTTGGCTTCTTGTTGGTTAATCGTTCTCGCAATTTCACTAGTTCCTGG
>CANKZE010000089.1 GCA_947488545.1 Bacteroidota bacterium | reverse complement strand
AAGTTTATGTCAATTTTGTAATTGAAAAAGACGGAAGTGTTGTTGAAGCAAAAGTAATAAGAGATTTAGGTTATGGAACTGGTGAAGAAGCAGTTCGTGTTTTGAAAGAATCGCCTAAATGGAGTCCTGGAATGCAAAATGGACAACCTGTTAGAGTAATGTATTCTCTACCAATCACTATTCAATCTTCGAAATAATAAAATTCTAAAAAGTAAGTCTCGCCAAATAATCAAAATGGTCGCCTTCCAAAACCAATTCGCATCTTAATCCATAGGCAACAGCCGCATTTTGCAAAGTATTGTAATCCATGTACAACCACGGAAATGGCGCTTCTTTTTCTCCTTTATAGGAAATAGTAAACTCTAATTCCCCATAATAAGCATCGCCAGAAATCCATTTTCCGCCTTCCGAGTCTTCGGAATCATCTTCGTCAAACATGTAGATGATATCTGAAGAATCAATAAGGATTTGCCCGTTTTCCGCTAATAACGATTTTAGTTTTTCAAGGTATTTCGCAACGTGTTCTAATTTTCCAAATATCCCCGTTCCATTCATTAATAAAAGAATAGTTTCAAATTTTTTATCTGAATTAAATTCTAAAATATCAATTTCAAAAACATCTGAAATCCCTCTCAATCGACAAGCTTCAACGGCATTTTTCGAAATATCGATGGCGGTAACTTCTAAATTCTTTTTTTTTTGTAAATACAAACTATGACTTCCTGCGCCACAACCCACATCCAAAACCTTCCCTTTTGAAAGTTGAAGCGCTTGTTGTTCTAATTTTGGCATCCCAGAAAAATCCCGAAATAAATAAGCAACCGACATTTCATCTTCTTCAGAAATCGTGGTTTCAGTAATTAAATCCTCAGGAGAATTATTGGTCTGAAAATCGAGAATCGCTTTTCCAAAAAGGTCTTTCATAGCAGTTGATTCGGTAATTTGGTTATTTGTTGATTTGTTTTGAGTAATTTTGCGTATCAACTTTAAACTTTAAACTTGAAACACATTTTAAACAATCTTCCTAAAGAAGCCAAAGATAAGCATATCGAAAACAAAAAGTATTTCGATAAGCTAAAAAAGAAGGCGCCAAAGAATATCGACTACATTATGCAAGATTTGCACGATGCCGAATTCAAAAAAACAGATTGCTTGAAATGTGCCAATTGTTGTAAAACCACAGGGCCACTTTTTACCTCTGCCGATATTGAAAGGATTTCCAAGTTCATGCGTCAAAAACCACAGCAATTTATAGATCAATACCTGAGAATAGATGAAGACAACGATTATGTTTTGCAAAGTGTTCCTTGTACTTTCTTAGACCATGAAAATGCGTGTATGATTTATGAAGTTCGACCAAAAGCATGTCGTGAATTTCCCCACACCGATCGAAAAAAATTTCAACAAATTTCAGATTTAACTTTGAAAAATGTTGGCATTTGTCCCGCAGCATTCAATATTGTTGAAGAAATGAAAAAGAAGATGCCGTTATAAGTATTCTAAATAAAAATTCTTTAATAATAATTTCCCAACTTTAATTTGCAATTCAATTCTCTTTCCTATATTTGCAGTCTAAAATTAGAGGAAAAATTTGAACTGATTGCGACCTCGTTAAAAAAATGCTAAAGCAGAAATCTTCTCCTTTAACATTCCTGCAATCTTATTTTTCTTCGCTTAATTAAAAATAAATTATTTTATATGGCTTATTTATTTACGTCAGAATCTGTGAGTGAAGGACATCCTGATAAAGTTGCAGATCAAATTTCAGATGCATTAATTGATAACTTTTTGGCATTTGACCCTGAGTCAAAAGTGGCTTGTGAAACTTTAGTAACTACAGGACAAGTAATCCTTGCGGGTGAAGTAAAATCAGAAACGTATCTTGACGTTCAGCAAATTGCTCGTGAAGTAATCAGAAAAATTGGTTATACAAAAAGCGAATACATGTTTGAGGCCAATTCTTGTGGTGTACTTTCAGCAATTCACGAACAATCAGGAGATATCAATCAAGGTGTTGACCGTGCTACAAAAGAGGAGCAAGGTGCCGGAGATCAAGGAATGATGTTTGGTTATGCAACCAATGAAACCGAAAATTACATGCCATTGGCACTTGATTTATCTCATAAATTATTACAAGAATTAGCTGTTTTACGTCGTGAAAATAATGAAATTAAATATTTACGCCCTGATGCTAAATCACAAGTTACATTAGAATATAATGATGACAATAAACCGGTTCGTATTGATGCTATTGTAATTTCTACGCAACACGATGATTTTGATGAAGAAGGAAAAATGTTGGAGAAAATCAAATCGGATTTGGTAGGAATATTAATCCCAAGAATCATTAAAAACAATCCAAAATACGCTCACTTATTCAACGATAAAATTACTTACCATATCAATCCAACCGGGAAATTCGTAATTGGAGGACCTCACGGAGATACTGGTTTAACAGGTAGAAAAATCATTGTGGATACCTATGGTGGAAAAGGAGCGCACGGTGGAGGTGCATTTTCTGGAAAAGACCCAAGTAAAGTGGATAGAAGTGCGGCTTATGCTACACGTCACATTGCTAAAAATTTAGTTGCGGCAGGTGTCGCTGAAGAAATTTTAGTTCAAGTTTCGTATGCAATTGGAGTGGCTAAACCAATGGGAATTTTCATCGAAACCTACGGAACTTCAAAGGTGAATTTAACCAATGGAGAAATAGCGAAAAAAGTAGAAGAAATTTTTGACATGCGTCCTTATTTTATCGAGCAACGTCTAAAATTGAGAAATCCTATTTATAGCGAAACTGCTGCCTATGGTCACATGGGTAGAACCCCAGAAACAGTTACCAAAACATTCAAAGCACCAGGAGGAATTGAAAAAACAGTTACCGTTGATTTATTTACTTGGGAAAAATTAGATTACGTAGATAAAGTTAAAGCAACTTTTGGTCTGTAAATCCTAAATTCAATACTATTTCAACCCCCGTTTTTTGACAATCAAATAACGGGGTTTTTTATTTGCATTCTATTTCACTTTTGCGTTACTTAGTAAAAAATTTAATAGCTATGGCAAAATTTCCTTCCTTACAAAGTGTATTTAAAGCAACCGCTGATACAATTAACCGTTTTCCTCTTGAAACTCTTGCAGCTTTTGTAGGGACAATTTATTCTCTAATAATTATTGATAATATTGACTATAAAACAGACCAATTTAATATCAAAGTTGTAATTTGTAGTTCCCTTTGTTTGGTATTATTCCTCTCTTTAAGCTTGTACTTTGAGTCAAAAAAATCAAAAATCTGGATTCGATTTGCAACAAGTTTATTTCTTGGTGGCTTAATAGCGGCTTTCGTTTTCAATTTATCTGAGAAAATTTCTTTCATCGAAGGATTGCAATTATTCGTACTTAGTATAGCATTACACTTGTTAGTTTCCTTCGCTGGGTTTATTCCTAAAGTGTACGATCAAGAAGAATTTTGGGAATTTAATAAGCAACTTTTCATTCGAATTATTACCGCTGCAATTTACAGTTTTGTGCTTTATTTAGGATTATCATTGGCAATATTAGCAATTACAAAATTGTTTAATGTTGAATTTTACGATGAAATTTATGCTGATTTATTCGTAATAATTTCTGGAGTATTCAATACTATTTTCTTTCTTGCTGGTGTTCCAGAAACCAATAATTCCGATGCATCATTAAAATTAAGCTATCCAAAAGGGCTTAAAAACTTCACGCAATTCGTATTAATGCCGTTGATAAGTTTGTATTTGGTGATTCTACTATGTTATGAAACTAAAATCCTAATTACACTTTCATTGCCTGTAGGATGGGTTTCCTATTTAGTATTAATTTTTGCCATCTTCGGAATCTTATCGTTTCTATTGATCCATCCCATTGCAAAAGAAACAGGCAATTTATGGATGCGAACTTTTAGCAAATGGTTTTATTTCCTATTAGTGCCACTATTAGGACTTTTATTCTGGGCCATTTTATATCGTGTAAATTTATATGGGTTCACTCACGAAAGATATTATGTACTTTTATTATCTGTTTGGTTAACCGTAGTTGTAGTTTATTTTATAATCAATAAACAACCAAAAATTAAATTCATACCAATAAGTATGTGTTTGTTCGGATTGCTTTCAATTGCAGGTCCTCAAAGCGCCGACTCCATTTCGAAAAACAGTCAGCTATCAAGATTTGAAGAATATATGAAAGGAATGGGAGACAAAAAATTAACTTTTGATCAGGAAAAAGACCTGAGTAGTATTGTTGATTTCTTAGAAGAAAATTATGGTGTAAATGTTCTAACTCCTTATACAGAAAATAAGTTGACTGCGCTTTTGAAAAAAGACAAAACACCAAATTCTTCTCAAATAATGGAAGCCTTCGGACTCGAATACCGTTCAGATTATGAAAAAAATATAAATGAAGGTGGCAGTTATAATTATTCGCAACCCTATAATAATAACGAAATTACGATCATAAAAGGATACGATTTTTCTTTTGAATTGTCAAATTTCAATGCTATTGATGATAAAGAAACAGTTAAAATTGATAATAAAACGTATGCTTTAAAATCTGAAGATAAAGAGTATGGGTTTGATTTATCGATTAATAATGAGATAATCCCAATTAAGATTTATGATTTTATTAAATCAAACTCAGCCTTTGAAAATAATGACAATTCAGATCCGTCAATAGTTCAAGAGATCCAGTCCAATAATTACGATTTAAGAATTATTTATACTAGTGTTTACGGATCCAAAAAGGGATCAGTAAAAGAAATAGATAATTATGAAATTAAAATATTAGTAAAAATAAAAAACTAATCAATTTCAAATAGTTCAAAAAAAAAACCTGACTTCAATAAGTCAGGTTTTTTTGTTAGTATATCAAATAAGGTTTTCGCATTTTCTTAAAATCATGCAAGCCACTTTTCCAAGTTGCTCGAATTTCATCTTCAGTTAATCCTTCCTCAATTTGAGATTGCAATTTTTTATTTCCAGCCAATTTCGTGAAAAACGCATTGAAAAACTTGGTTTTATCTTCCGTCTCATTATAGGCTTTCAGCAACCACTTCAATTCTAATTTGTCAATTTTCGGAATACTAGTTAAATCTTCGCCATAACACTCAACGCCATTGTAAACGGGATCTTTCGCGCCAATATTCGGAATAGGAGTAAAGCTAAAATCGCCTTTCGGCAAATAAGGAGAACCGTAAATTTGAAATTGTTTTTCAGTTCCACGGCCTACGCTTACATTGGTACCTTCAAAAAGACACAAACTCGGATACAAATTTATCGCTTGATCGTTTGGTAAATTAGGGGAAGGTTTTTCCAATAAACTGTATTTCATATCCCGATTGTATCCTGCGCAAGTGATGATTTTTAAATCGCAACGAAGTCCGTCCTTCAACCAATTTTCACCATTTATCATTTGAGCATATTCTCCAATTGTCATTCCGTGCAACAATGGGATAGTGTGCATTCCAACAAAACTCGAATATTCTTTTTCTAATATTGGCCCGTCAACAATCGAAATATTTGGATTTGGACGATCCAAAACAAGCAACGGAATGTTATTCTCCGCACAAGATTCCATTATATAATGTAACGTAGAAATGTAAGTGTAAAATCGAGCGCCCACATCCTGTAAATCAAAAACCAACACATCAATTCCTTCCAGTTGTTCTGGTTTTGGTTTTCTGTTTTCGCCGTAAAGCGATAAAATCGGAATCCCTGTTTTCACATCTTTTCCATCAACAACGTGCTCTCCAGCATCTGCAGTTCCTCTAAAACCGTGTTCTGGAGCGTATATTTTTTGAATATTGATTTTATTCTTTAATAGATAATCAACCAAATGAATTCTCTTAGTTACAAATCCTTCAGCGTGGCTGATGCTTCCCGAATCCGGATACATAAATATAGAATCGTATAAAACAACGCCAGTTTGATTCGTGATTACACCAACTCTTTTATTGTCTAATAATGAAAAATAAGATTTGTAATTATCGGCGCCGCTACTAAAACGAGTCGATTTTTTACTATTTATTACTACCGTTTTATTCGTAGAAGTAGAATTCCGTATGCCTTTTTGTGTGGGTTTACAAGAATAAATCAATAGCGATAAAGCAGCAAAAATCAAATAATGTAGTTTTTTCGCGCTCGAAATTCCGTTGTGTTTTTGTTGTGTAGTTATAATTTGAATCATGCTTGTTCCCTCGAAAAATAATTAATTAACCTTTAATACTTGAAAATAAATTCTAAAAACGTAATTTTGACTCGAGCGAAGTAGTTCAACTTTGCAATTTTAAACCAAAATCACTATTGAATTTAGAATATTTCATAGCAAAAAGACTCATCACTGCTCGAGACCATAAAAGTAGTATTTCTGCGCCAATTATAAAAATTGCAATAGCAGCAATTGCAATTGGAATGATTATGATGATT
>CANKZE010000088.1 GCA_947488545.1 Bacteroidota bacterium | reverse complement strand
CCATTCCTGTTCCTCTTGGGTTTGCTTGAATAAAGTAGGGTGACGGAACTGTTGTGCCCGTCCATTTAATGGTAATTAAGTTTGTATCTAATACAACTTGTGCATTGATAGTTTGAACGGCTAAAAACACTGAAATAATTAGGAGTGTAATTTTTTTCATAATTATTTTGTTTAATTTATTTAATTGTAAATATATTAAAAATAAAATAAAAATTGTCTATGTCCTTGATTTTCTAATAATTAAGTAAGTAATCATCGCGTTAAAATTGTAACTTTCTCCAATAGGGGGAGCAACATTGAAAAGACTTCACAGAAATGTGAGGTCTTTTTTTATTTATAGGTCAAACAATTTTATTCTTATCTCGCACACATTTTATACTTTTTTATTCAGCTTCATTGAAACACTTATTACTACAATAACAATTTGAGTATGTGGACCAATCTTTACTGTTGTGGGTATTAGGACAATAATCGACTAACCCTCCTTCTGGCTCCATTGCGGAACAAGATATTGGAAACTTTACATTCTGGTACTCATTAGGTGACCAGCCATTAAAATAATTACCACACCAATTACATTTTCTCGATTTAGGGATAAAAAGTTCTTTGCCACATTCTCTGCATTTATCATCATAAGCTGGAGGAGCATCATATTCTTCCTTTGCTACCTCTTTAATAGGCGTTTCGATTATTTCTTCTTTTTCGTTTTTTTGGGCATTAATAATTGATTCTTTAGGTAACCAAATACGCTTTTCTTTGGTAACTGTATTTATAACAGTTCCATCAGCATAAAAATATATAATATGCCCTTTGCTATTCTTTCCTCTAATAATTGGTATTCCTTCTTCATCCATTTTTGGTTGAACTCCTTCCTCAATTGTTAACCATTTCCAATTATTAAAAAACCCTTCTTCAATTTTTTGGGTAAGTATCAATTTTTGTTCTAAAAATTCAGCAGTTTCTGTTTTACTGTTAACTTCTTTGCATCCGGTTATTACTAACATTAGTATTAGTAAAAATAATTTAGACATAGCGCTTGAAAATCTCATATAGTTATTTATTTAAATTGCTTTAAATTTCATTATCATCATCAACATTTGGATTCAAATCATCTTGTTTGATTTTTATTGGATTACTATTATTTTGTTTTCCGGATGATTTAATGTTGCTAATTTTTTTTACCCAGCCACCTTCTCGAGTATATTCATAACCATCATTCGTATTAATGTATAATTTACCTGAAATACACTTCCATGTCCCATTTTCTGTTTCTTTAATTTTATTTTCATAAACAAATCTTCCATCTTTATAAAAATATAAGTTATCTTCATTATCAGGAGTAATTACTTTAATTTTATCTTCACTATCGCAATTATTAACCTCTCCCATATCTTTAAGACACGAATAATTAACTACCCATTTAGGCAAAGGTTTTGCCCCCTGCTTCACCCATCCGTTTTCTTGAGTATATTCATAACCGTCATTAGTTTTGACATAAAGTTTTCCAGCAATGCATTTCCACGTTCCATTTATGATTGATTTAACTTTATTTTCATAAACAAATTTTCCGTCTTTATAGTAATATAAAATATCTTCGCCGTCTTGTGTTATTATTTTAACTTTATCATCTCTGTCACTTTTTTGAACGCCAGCCATATCGTTTAAACAAGGATAATTAGCTACCCATTTAGGCAAATTTGATGGTTCATTCCACCAATTAGGTTTTACATAGTTATAGGTTTTCGTTTCTTTTTCATTCTTTTGACCTGTATTGTTTTCATCATTCATTGCTTTAAATTCACTCCAAAAATGACTCTGATTCCGATTTCCTTTACAACCGCCAAAAAAATACGCACCTACATTCCCATCATAATATTTTAAACCACAAGAGCTACATTGATAACCTTTGCCTCTAACATCAATTTTACTCCAAAAATGAGAAGTACTATAATTTATTCCATTTTCGCATTTATTTTTCATCATGCCGTTTGCGGGTACAGTTTCGCTATAAATAATATTTGCGCATTGAGAACATTGATAGGCCATTTTTTGAGAATACGTTGAAGTACTGAACAATATTATTAATATTAAAAAGATTGGAGTTTTCATAAAAAATTCAATGTTATATTAGCAAATATAGAAAATAAAATAAAAATCTTTTTAAATAAATTTATTCAATATCATGAAAACAATTAGAATCAATATATTTCTTAGAAGAGTTAAGTTGATATAACAAAAACTCCTTAATTAATATAAGTTCATTAATTTGAATATGTTACAATGATTTTATAGTAATTTTCTCTGAAGGAGTACAAAGGTAATAATTGCGATAAATAATTATCTGTTAACCCTTTGTTTTCCTGATAGTTAAGTAAAGCACCATCGCATTAAAATTGTAACTTTCTCCAATAGGGGGAACAACATTGAAAAGACTTCACATTCCTGTGAGGTCTTTTTTTTATTTGCAAAGTAATAATCCAACTTTTTGTTTAAATAATTTGTTTATTTGTATATGTAATATAAATAACCTAAAATTATGATTGCGAATTTTTTAAAAAAATACAAACGAGAAGTAAAAGTTGGAATTATAGTTTTCCTTTTCTTTTTATTTAGAAATATAATTAAGTCCATAATTTAAGCGATTATGTCGACTACAAAAATCAAATGAAAAAAATATTTATTACAATACTCCTAAGTTTCTTCTTCGTATCCGTAAAGGCACAGAATATCCCTATGACTTTCCACAATGGATCATTTAGATCAATTCCACTGATTATTCCTGGAGTGATGAATCCTAATTTAAGTCCAAAGTCAAATAGCGGTATTAGTTTAGACGTAGGCCAAAAAGTATATTTTTTACCCAATGGCAAAAGAAATAGTAAGGCTTTACTTTTTACTGTTGACACTAGTTTTAAAAAAGATACCGTACTTGAAGTTGATGAAATAATCAAAAAACGAAAACTTGAATTACTAATAGAGTAATTTTTAATTTTTTAGATTAAACTCCAGCAGAAATGTTGGAGTTTTTTTTATCCAAATAAATACGATTATTAATAAATATTTATTGTTTATCAATAAATTAATTATATTTGCCACCTAATATTTAAAATTTATACTATGAAAATTAATGGTGATTTTACATTCAAATTTCTTAATGTTCTTTCTTGGATTCTATTTATTGGCCTGGCAATAGAAACTGGCGGCTATTTTACAAATGCAATAGTTACCCTTTTTTTTAATTCGGAATGGGCTGGTCATTTTTGGGGGAACATCGATTTATCAGAATTGTATGCTTTCGATTTAGGGTTGTTCATTTGTTTAATTACTTTATTGACCATCATTTCATTATGCAAAACCATTATGTTTTACCACATCATTTCTATTTTCCATAAAAAGAAATTTGACATCCAAAACCCATTCAATGAAACCATAAAAATATACTTTTTGAATTTTGCCTACATTGTTTTAGAGATAGGTTTTTTTTCCTATGCAGGTAAGGTTTATACCAAATGGCTCATTGAACGTGGAATAGAATTACCTCCTTTAGAAAATATGAATATTGGAGGCTCTGATGTTTGGATATTTATGGGAATTACACTTCTGTTATTTGCTAAAATTTTCAAAAAGGGTGTTGAATTACAAAACGAAAACGACTTTACAGTTTAACCAATGGCAATTATAGTAAACTTAGACGTGATGATGGCTAAACGGAAAATCACTTTAAACGAGCTTTCGGAAAAAGTGGGATTGACACTGGCTAATTTATCAATATTGAAAACAGGAAAGGCAAAAGCAATTCGTTTTAGAACTTTAGATTCCATTTGCAAAGCATTAGATTGTCAGCCAGCTGATTTATTAGAACATAAAAATAATTAAGAAAGGACTTTTAAAATTAAACTTCATTAATTATTTTTGATAAACTAAATGATACAATTATGAAATCACCATTTAACAAATTTCTTTACATCGGATTTTTACTTTTAGGATTGTTCCAAGTATTTTTTTCTAAAGATTATATGCAGGCTACAGCCTCATTAGGAATTGCATTGGCATTTGATCCATTCAATCAAGAAGAAAAATGGAACGACCGACCGACTTGGCAAAAAGCAGTTTTGATAATTCATCTTGCTTTCGTAGCAGCTTTGTTTGGGTTTGGAATTGGGATGAATGATAAGTAATGTTTAATACAATAAAAAAGCAACCTAAAAGGTTGCTTTTTTATTTATTGTAACTAAGGAATTTCCTTTATAAAATACTTAGAATTTATATCTTAATAAAAACTCATTTGTGTTTCTAGAACTAGCTAATTCTTCTCTTGTACTAGTTTCATATACAAATCCAACAGTAATATTTTTGGTAATATGTAAATTGACCATTCCAGCAACAGTATTCATTGGGAATAACCCTTCTCTAGTTTGTGCGTTGTCAGTTCTATACGTACCTCCTATTTCAACATATTTATGCATTGTTAATAGTGCATTGACATCAAATGTTATTGGCGCACCACTAACATATCTCATTAAAAAAGATGGCTTTAAAACGAATGTTTTTGCATCATTAACATCAAAATCATATCCACTGCTCATATAAACGTGTGGTCTATCTGAAGCAACTGTTGCAAAACCTCTTTCAAGTTTCGCTCTTTCTGCATTTAGCATTTTTGGAATTGATAAAGAGTAAAAGAATTTTCCTTTTTTAATTAACATACCCACACCAACATTCGGCTGAAAATGATTAATTGCAATTAAAGCCGGATCTGAGACAAGATTATACGTTTGCAATCCTGTAGTGTTTACATCATATACGTTTCCTCCTACTTTCAACCCTAAATACATGTCTACCGTAGCATTAAGTTTTACCTTATAAGAAAAATCAATTCCATAAGTCACTTGTTTTTCAATGAATGTTCGATCACTTACAAGTGACGCTCCGATACCAACATTCTTTCTCCAATTGGTACCAAAAGAAAAAGCTTGAGTTTCTGGCGCATCCTTAATACCCACCCATTGTTTACGAATAGAGCTTGTAATGAGCGTTTCATTATCTACACCCGCAAAAGCTGGGTTTAACATATTCATGTTATACCGATATTGCGTAAAAAGGCTTTCTTGTTGGGAGAAAAGGGCACTACTAAATAATAGTAGTGCTCCTGTTATGATATAATTTATCTTTTTCATTGATATTGTTTTTATTTATTATCGGGTAATGTAAATCCAACCATCGTTTTCAAGTTTACCATCACCTTCTAAATCAATTTGGTAATAGTAAGAACCTTCTGGTAATGGCTCGGTTTGGTTTTTATAATATCCATTCCAGTCGTTTTTATAATTCTTAGCGAAGAATACTTCAGATCCCCACTTGTTGAATACTCGAATTACTGAGTTTGGATATTGTTGAATGTTGTAAATCATCCAAGTATCATTTATACCATCACCATTTGGAGTAATTGCTTGAGAAATATTAATTTCAATTAAATCACAAACATCTCCTAAACCATCATTATCACGATCTTCTTGTAATGGGTTATAAGTCAATGGACAATTGTCTAATGTGTCAATGATTCCGTCGTTATCATCATCATCGTCACAAACATCACCTAATCCATCTTGGTCATTATCATCTTGACCAACGTTTGGAATAAATGGACAGTTGTCATCAATATCTAAGATACCATCATTATCATCATCACTATCACAGTTGTCTTTAATACCGTCATTATCATTATCTCCGAAGTTGTTTACAATTGTAACTGTTACGTTTGCAGTTGAAACATTTCCATTGACATCAGTAACTGTTAATACTACTGTATTAGTTCCAACAGATCCACAATTGAATGTTAATGGACTTGCAGTAATACTTCTAATACCACAGTTATCCGTTGAACCATTATTCAATGCTGCTGCTGTAATAACCGCTTGTCCATTTGCGTCAAGCGCAACAGTAATGTTTTGAGAAACAATTACTGGAGGAGTAGTATCTGCAACAACCACTTGCTGGAATGCAATTGTAGTATTTCCTGCCGCATCTGTTGCAGTCCATCTAACAATAGTTGTTCCTGAAGGATAATTACCTCCTGTAGGAGCATTGTTAGTTAATGTTACTACGCTAGTACAGTTATCAGTAACAACTGGGTTTGGAATAGTATAAACTGCAATACAGTTGTTACCTGGGCTTACATTTAATGTAGGTAGCGGTCCAAATACTGGAGCAGTTACATCAACAACTGTTATTAACTGAGTAATTGTTGAGCTAACACCGCTTGCATCTGTAGCAGTCCATGTTACAGTTGTATTTCCTAATGGATAAATATTTCCAGTTGGAGCATTGTTTGTCAACGTAAAAGTAGCATTACAACTATTTGAAACAACAGGTGCGTTTAATACAACTATTGCAGTACAGTTAGCTCCTGCATTAGCAGTAATTGGAGCTAAAGGTTGAATAACAGGGGAAGCTGTGCTAGTTACTGTTACCGTTTGTGTTCTTGTTGAACTATTTCCGCTAGCATCTGTTGCAGTCCAAGTTACTGTAGTAACTCCTACTGGGAATAATCCGCTTGCTGGTGCATTGTTAGTTAACGTTACTGGAC
>CANKZE010000087.1 GCA_947488545.1 Bacteroidota bacterium | reverse complement strand
TTGTACATTAGCCATAAAAATACTTTTTAGTTGTTAAAATAAAATTGGAGAATTATCTCTAAAAAGTAGTTTTCTGAATAGGCAAATGTTAAATTAGAATTAATATTAAAACAAATATAATATAAAAAAAATTTATAAAACAAATAAAATTTAAAAATTTAACATTTATAATGCAATAAAATTTAAAAAAGTATGATATATGTTTAATAAATCAAGGGAGATATTGAAGAATAATCAGCTATTGATAGACTTTTATGTAATCTATGTTAAATTGCTGAGGAAAAACCGATTTATCTACTTCTGGACCGCCAAAATTACCGCCCACAGCTAGATTTACTATTAAGTAAAAAGGTTGGTTAAAAGGCCAAGTATCGTCATTTTTTACACTTGGTTGAAAGGTATAAACCAATTTGGAATCAACGAAAAATTCAATTTTGTCTTTTGTCCAGTCCATCGCATAAATATGATAGCCTTCTTCGATATTCTCAAATTTTGTTTTCTTGGTATTGATGGTTTCCCCATGGCTATCTTGCGTGTGCAAAGAAGTAAAAACCATATGTGGCTCACGGCCAATATATTCTAGAATGTCAATTTCACCGCATTTTGGCCATCCAATTGTAGATATATTAGATCCCAACATCCAGAAAGCAGGCCATAAACCATGACCAACAGGTAATTTAGCTCGTGCTTCAAAACGACCGTATTGGAATTGCTTTTTGCCTTTAGTTGTAATTTTTGTAGAAGTAAAAACCTCATTCTCTAATTTGGCTTGAATAATTAAATTCCCGTCTTTTAACGTATGGTTTGTTTCAGTATAGATCTGACGTTCGTTGTTTCCCCAACCGCACAAATCAGGACATCCATTTCCGATATCAAAATTCCAAGAATCGCGATTTAGAGTTTTAGAATCGAAGTTTTCTTCCCAAACCAATTTTCGTTTTTGGGTTTGAGCATAATTAAGACTGCTAATTAAAACAAGAACAATAAGTATTTTTTTCATCAAGCTCGTTAATTTATAAATTGGAAACCACCTTCAAGAGTAGTATTTGAGCTTCCGCCAATGAACACTTTAAAATCACCTGCTTCGGTTTCCCATTTTGAGTTTGCAGTGAAGAACTCTAGTGTTTTTTCGTTAATAGTGAATGTAACTTCTTTAGATTCGTTTGGTTGCAATTCAACCATTTCAAATCCTTTAAGTTCTTTTACAGGTCTTGTTGTACTTGCAACTAAATCACGAATATAAAATTGAGCAACTTCTTTTCCAGCTACTTTTCCAGTGTTTTTGAGTATGAAACTAACTTTAATTTCACCATTTTTTGACAATGAATTTGCACTTAACTTCAGGTTAGAATATTCAAATTTAGAATAACTCAACCCATAACCAAATGGATAAAGCGGTGTGTTTTTTTCATCTGAATAATGCGACCAGAAAACACTTTCAGGCTCGCTCATTGTTGGTCTTCCAGTATTTTTATAGTTATAATAAATTGGCACTTGACCCACATTTCTAGGGAAAGTCATTGGCAATTTACCACTTGGATTGTAATCGCCATAAAGTACTTGTGCAATTGCATTTCCACTTTGAGTTCCTAAATGCCACGCTTCAACAATTGCAGGAATATGAGCATCAGCCCATGGGATTACTAAAGGTCGACCGTTATTTAAAACTAAAACTATATTTGGATTTACTTTGTAAATTTCTTCTAATAACTCTTGCTGAACTCCAGGCAATCCTAAGTCGGTTCTACTTCTACCCTCACCTGTTTGCAATCCATGTTCTCCTAAAACCATAACTACAACGTCTACTTTTTTTGCTAGGGCAATCGCTTCCGCAAATGCTGATTTGTCTGTAGTATTAATTTTAGTTTCCCAAACGAATTGTGTTCTACCTACAGTTAAATCCGCACCTTTAGCATAGGTAAGTTGGTTGTCTTTGTATTTCTGCATACCTTCTAAAACAGAAACAGCAGTATTGTCATCGGCAGCGATTCTCCAACTTCCTAACGGACTTGTTTTGTCGTTTGCCAAAGCACCAATTAATCCAATTTTTAAACCTGATTTTTTAAGTGGTAAAACTTCATTTTGATTTTTCAAAAGTACAATCGACTTTTTCGCAACATCTAAAACTCCGTCTTGAAAAGCTTGTTTTCCCACAGTTTGTTTTTCGTTGTTCTCGTCGCAATATTTATATGGATTTTCGAATAGTCCCAATTCAAATTTAACTTTTAAAATTCGTCCTGCAGCATCATCGATAAGGGTTTCACTAACTTTGCCTTCACGAACCAAGCTTACTAAATTTTCAACGTAAGCATTGGATTCCATGTCCATATCCGATCCAGCATTAACCGCTATTTCAGAAGCTTGTTTGTTATCTTTAGCATAACCATGATTGATCATTTCTCCAATTGAACCCCAATCCGAAACCACAAAACCATTGAAATTCCATTCTCCTTTTAGGATTTTTCTTTGCAAATAGGAATTCCCTGTTGAAGGAATCCCACTAATTTCATTGAAAGAATTCATAAAAGTTCTTACTCCAGCATCAGAAGCAGCTTTAAATGGAGGAAAAATAATATTTTGTAAAGTCGATTCGCCAATATCAACTGTGTTATAATCGCGACCCGATTCTGCGAAAGCGTAACCAGCAAAATGTTTGGCGCAAGCTATAATCGACTTATTTGATTTAAAATCATCACCTTGAAAACCTTGAACTCTTGCAATTGCAATTTGACTACCCAAATAAGGATCTTCACCAGCACCTTCCATTACACGACCCCAACGAGCATCACGAGCAACATCAACCATTGGCGCAAAAGTCCAATTGATACCTACCGAAGAAGCTTCTTCAGCAGCCATAGAAGCTGAATTTTTAATTGCTTGTAAATCCCAACTTGCAGCTTCAGCTAAAGGAATTGGGCTAATAGTCTTATATCCATGAATTACATCAAAACCAAATAACAACGGAATACCAAGGCGAGTTTGTTCAACTGCAATTTTTTGAATAGCACGAACCTCTTTTACGCCTTTTACATTTAGCATTGCACCAACAAGTCCGTTTTTTAAATCGGCATATTTCTTTGCAGCTTGACCGTCTTTAGGTGTGGGTCCAGTAATATCCCAAAAACCATTGTATTGATTCATTTGACCTACTTTCTCTTCTAATGTCATTAGTTTTAAAATAGAATCGACTTTTACATCAATTGGATTTTTAATATTACTAGTAACAACTACTGCTTTTGGAGCAGAGCAACTTAAAAAGAATAGAGTAATTAATACAATTAGAGATTTTAATAGGTTTTTCATCAAATGATAATTCAATTATTCATAAAAACAACAAGCAATAATTTATTGCTTGTTGTTATCAATATCATATTTTTATTGGTAAACTCTTACGTAATCAACCGACATTGAAGATTGTGTAAATGCTGGATCTACAGGTCCTCCAAAAGTTCCTCCCATGGCAACGTTCATGATTAAGAAAAAGTCGCTATTGAAAGGAAGTGAATTTGTATTTAATATAGTATGGAACAATACGTTATCTACATAAAAACGGATAGATTGTGGACTCCAAATAACTTTATATATATGATAAGTACTAGAAACATTCGTAGCTGTAATTCGTGAAGTAACTCCATTACCACCTGAACGACCTGTATAGTGAACTGTACCATGAATTATGTTTGGCTCGAAACCTTTATGCTCCATAATATCTATTTCTCCACAAGCAGGCCAAGTATTCGTTGCGTAATTTTGCCCTAGCATCCATAGTGCAGGCCAAGTTCCAGCTCCAGCAGGTAACTTTGCTCTAAATTCTACTTTACCATATCTAAATTCGTATTTATTTTCCGATTTTAATCTAGCTGAAGTATAAGAATTTCCATTTCTAACGGCTGTAATTACTAAATTTCCACCTTGAACAACCGCATTTGCTGGGTTATTTGTATAGGTTTGAAGCTCGCCATTACCCCAACCACCGGCACCTAAGTCATAACTCCATTTACTTGGATCAGGAGCTCCATCGGTAGCAAACTCATCTGAAAATACCAAATTAGAATAATCAGTTGCATCTTGTGTAGGTTGAACTGAGGTAAAAGTGTGGTACCAAGCTAAAGCTGGATTTCCACCCATTACAGCACGAACTACCATTCTAGTTTCTGAAATTGATAAGATTTCATAAGAACTTTGACCAATATAGTAACCCATAAAACCATTGTCAGAGAAATTCATCATAGTTCCACGTGTACGTGTTGCAGCACTAGGACTAGACATAACCACTGATTCAGAAGGTCCAAGATTTACGTTTTTCAAACCTCCAGCATTATAGTTATAACAAAAATCGTAACCGGCAGTTCCACCAACTACACTTTGAAAATCTTTATTAAAGAACGTTTGTCCTTGATTGTTTAATTGGAATTTTAATTGGTTACCCACTTTTGAAAAAACCAATTCATTTGCGTAAAGGCAAGAGCTTTCAGCTGATGCTGCTTTTTCCCATGGAGCTGCTTGGTACCAAAGTGGAAAATAATTTTGAGTATCGTCCGTGCTGTTTGGTCCAACACCAAGGTGTCCTGGCTCAGAAGCTGAAAAATACCAAGTTTTTTGAGATCCTCCAGTTAAGAATTGAACTGCTTCAGGGTCTTCAAAATTACTTAAAATAGTGACATCTAAAGTTGTAGTTGCAGCTACTCCACCTTTACCTGTTGCAATTACAGTCACAGTAAAAGTATTTAAACCTGTTTGGTTGTATCTTTTTTCAAATATTCCAGAAGGTGCATTGGTTGTAGTTCCATCACCAAAAATGTATCGGTAGGAAATTGCATTGTCTGCTTTAGCAGTAAATAAAACTTTTCCACTTCCGTCACCATTTGGAGCAGTTGTAGCATTTTGGCCTAAGACCTGAGCAGTAACTACAAAATTTGATGGTGTGTCAATATCACCAAATGTATAGATATCCTCTTGGCAACTTACCATAAAGAATAAAGCAATTACGGTTAAAAATTTTAATATATTTTTCATTTTTATATTTTTTAGTTTATGAAAATCAATCCTAATTAATTAGTCAAAATTACAGAGTCATAATAGAACGTATAATTTGCAGAAGCATCTCCTTGAGTTCCCAAATCAAAAATAAATACTAGTTTTTGATATGAATTTGTTGTGGAAATTGCTGTATAATCAAATGTTATTTCTTGCCAAGCATTTGCAGTGGTTATAGTTACCTCTCTTTCAAAATTGATTCCTGAATTTGTCAAATTTTCAACTTTCAATAACAATTTAGCGCCCGCTCTTGGAGAATAAACTTTTACTTTAAATTTCTTGTTCACTGAAAAATCAATCGGTGAAGAAAGTGATAATAAACTTCCTCCCCAAACTTGTCCAGGTCCTTTAACCATTTTAGCAACAAATGCCGATGTGTTTATTCCTGATGGAAAAGGATTGGCTACTCTAGTAGAATTTCCTCCATCAAAATTCAAGAAAGAATAATTGATTGAAGTCGATTCAAAATCAACTGGTAATAATAAAAGTACCGATCTTGTAACAGTAACCATTCTTGTAAATGGAACAGCTGATTGAGCACTTCCACTCACTGCAAAAACTCTAACTTGGTAAGTTCCTGGATTAGTATATACGTGCGTTTTTGTTTCCCCTTCTAAGAATGTTTCTGGAACTTCATTAGGATTTTCACCGTAGAAAATTTTGAAATTTGTTTGAAAGTCAGCAGTTGCCGTTACATTAATTTCCATTGTATTTAATGTAGATACATTTAGATTTACAGCTAAATTTGTTGGCGGAAAAAATGAAATTGCCAAAGGAAATGTTCTCTCTGTTCTTTTTCCATTTAAAGTAATTCCAACGATTTTAAGAGTATAATTTCCTTCATTATATCTGTGTGTTGTAGAAACTCCAGCGCCTAATAAAGCTGGTTGTGCCGTTGTATCACCATAATAAACTTCAAATTGAGAAATTCCTTCCCCAATAGGAATAATAGTTACTGTTCCAGTATTATCAGGAGCAATAGATATTTTGGCAGAAATATTCGTTGGTGCAGCAATTGCATCTAAATTAATTTCTTCACTTTCTTTTGAGCATCCTGTTAGAATGGTCAAAACGAATAGGCTAATTAATAATTTAATATTTTTCATAGTTATAATTTTTAGTATCCAATATTTTGTTGCCAATTTCCATTTGAAAATTGAATTTCTTCAAATGGCAATGGGAATAACTCATTTTTATTTGCGACAAAGCCCGTAATTCTTCCAACCGCTTTTCCTGTACGCACCAAATCAAAGAAACGGTGTCCTTCACCTAATAACTCTAATCTTCTTTCTGTCCAAATTGCATCTGTTAAAGACTGACCTGTAAGAGTAATTCTGTGGTTGGTATCGCCAAATGCTCTATCTCTAACTGCATTTATATACTGTTGCCCTTTTGCATTATTTCCAGAACGGCTATACGCTTCAGCTGCCATTAGCAACACATCTGCATAACGAATTGAACGGTAATTATTAGGATTCGTTAAGTTTTGATCACCAACATTGGCATCACCTTGACGAGCAATGTATTTTCTATTGAAGAAACCAGTGTGTTTGTAACCTGTTCCATAA
>CANKZE010000086.1 GCA_947488545.1 Bacteroidota bacterium | reverse complement strand
GAACCCCGTCTATGGGGTTCCGAAGTACATTAATGGGGTTGTACAACGGGGTAAACGGGGTTTGGAACGTGGTAAATGCACTTACCTAACGTGGTAAACGCAGTTCGAGACGTGGTAAACGGGGTTATTTTAAACAGGAGAGCCGAAAACTAGAATAAAAAGTAAGAAAAATAATAAAAAATATAATAGTAGCGGCTATCTATCCAGAATTGGTGTGATAACCGAATGTTTATAGCGGGTATACACAAGTTGGCAGAAACACTTTCGCGACACCTAGAATTCAAGAACCTAATGCGACAAATGATAAAAATTATTAGAAAATTAAAAAAAAAGCTTATGACAATAGATTTATTTTTGGACTTCAAAACTAAAATGATTTCTAAAGACCATTTGATTTGTAAATTAAAGAGAAACTTTATTTTCATTATTTTCTTTCCAACAGTGGTGTTTTCGCAAATTAGTATAGAAATGGAAAAGATTAATGGTATATATATGATTCCTTGTAAAGTCAATGGATTATCTTTAAGATTTGTTCTTGATACCGGTGCATCTAATGTTTCAATTTCAAAAACAGAAGCATTATTTATGTTGAAAAATGGATACCTATCTAAAGATGATATTGGAGAAAAAGAATATTACAGTTTAGCCGATGGAAAAACAGTAGAAGGTTTAATAATAAATTTAAAAAATATAGAAATTGGCGATATAAATTTAACTAACGTAAAAGCATCTATAGTCCTTGAGCAAAAAGCACCTTTGCTTTTAGGACAAACTGTTCTAGAAAAACTTGGAACATATAAAATTGATGGTAATAAACTAATCTTAGAAGATTATAACTCTGATATTAAAAAATCATCAGTTTTAGATGAGAAAAATGGGTTTAAATCTCTTAAACTAGGAACACATTTATCTGCACTACCATTTTTTAAAAATTCAGAATTTATTGTAAATGAAAAGGGCAATAAAGCTTATTGTCATATTAAGGATGCACCTGGTGATTTAAAAACTGTATTTGATTTAAAAATGGATGCTATTTTAACCACTTTCGATTATAATACAAAAATTTTAATAGGTATCGAGCTTGTGAAGGTATATAAAGAAATTATAATAAATGGTGAAAGTAAACAAACCTCTTTTAATGAATATAAATATATAAATGACTTATATTCAAAAGCACTTAAATTAAAGCCAACTTTTTTTAGTCAAGATTTCCTTAACTCAAATAAGATTGCTGCTTACGAAGGTGCTTATGCTTATTATAAAGGTAATAACGTTTTGCTTTCAGTAGGTGTTGTAAATACAGGATTTAAACTTACAGAAGAAAATGATATAGAACATACTACTATTTTAAAAATTAATTACTATAAAATTGATAATGAATCTATAGAAAGCCTTTTTGAAAAATTTTAATAATAAATTTATAATAAACAATGAAAGCACAACAGCATATACAAGAGATATGGTTTTAGGTCATCAACTGAAACTTGATTTTGTATTTTAAAGTTCATACTTAAATCGTAAGTCAAAGAGTACTTTTCGCAAACCTCGTATAGTTGCCAAAAATTTTATGTGAATAAGTAATTTAATTAAACTTATATATTGAAGTTGTCTTTGTGAAATAATTTAAACTAAATAGATATGCAAAAGAACATAGAGTTTGAAAAAGGTAATTTGATTATTGGTTATTGTGATAATTCACAAGATATTTCAGTTTATAAAAGTGGAAAATACACAGAACCCATAACATTAAAATTTATACCAAAAAATGAGATGAGCGAAAATCAGTGCTTGGAATATACCAACAGAATTATAAACCAAGTAATTGCAGAAACTAAAATCATAATATCAGAAAATAAGGAATTCTATAAGAATTTCGAAGTTCAATTCAACTCTGAATTTTTAGGATACTATTTATATAGACATCACTTAAATAGAGATTTACTTATAGTTTCTGAAAGTTGGATGCGTGTGAAATGTAAACTAAAAGAAGCTGAAGTGAACGTTTATTAGACAAGTGCATCTGCTAACAGCCGTTTGGCAAGATTGCGAATTTTGTGGTAAATTCACGTTTGTGTTCCGCAAGAAATTTTAACTTTAACAGGGAATAATCTGTTTCGAAGTTATCAACTAGCTAAAGAAACAGTAATAAGAAACAAATAAAATAAAATAAAATAAAATAAACAAAATACTAAAAAAATGACATATTTAATTACATGCGCAAAATGCAAAATACAACCAACAAAACCTAATCCTAGCGATCTTCAATCACTTTCATTTAATGAAATATTGAATAATTCAAGATTGGAGTTGCTAAACTTGACAAACATCCAGCTCAATTGGGATTATACACTCCCTGCCTGGCAACTCTACTCCGGAAATAGAAGCAAAACTTATCCAAAAATAACTATAGTTAATTGGACAAAAGATTGCATTGATATTAGAATTTTATCAGCACTATTTGGCTGGATTAAACATACAGACTTAATACCTCATTATGACTTAAGAATGTCAGATAAAATACCTCAAACAAATCAAAAAATATTCAATTATTGGCATAATCAAAATTTACTTAATCAATTGGTAAATCAATACGACATTGACTTATTGTCTGGAGATTATCGAAAGGCAGTTCACGGAAATAAACAATCTGTTGGGACATTACCAAATGTCCAATTTAATGACTATGGAGTACAAAAAGGTATTTGGTTAAATAATCAATTAAACAACATAAAATGCAATCAATAAAAAATTACGTCAGAGATAACTTTAGTTTGCTTTTCCAACATCAGCCAAATAACACCCTAAAATCCATTTTTGATAACAAAGGTTTTTATTTTAGTGTAGATGCGCAAAATATTTACAGTCAAATTAAAAATCAGCCACATCTATATGTAGCTTGGACAAACAATGAAAATGGCAATTACTATGTTGGAAAATCATTTCAATCAGGTGGCAGATGGAAACGACAACATGCATATCACTTAGGAACTTTAGCTCACCATTTGCTTAACACAATTCGTTATGATGACCAAAATCATGCTCATTGGATTGAAAATTGGATGAACATAGATAGTCTAGCAAACATTGATAATAATCTTTTTTCAGTTGATCTCAAAGAAGAAATTTACATATCATTTATTCCATTTAGTATTTATTCAAATCAAGAATTAAACACATTGGAAAAAACAGAAATCAGAAAGATAAATACCAATATAGAAAGTCAATTAATTCAATCTTATAGTGAGGATAATATAATTTTACTTAATGTTCAAAATAACAGGACTATCACCCCCCACTAACACAAGCGTCTCGCTCGTGCCCATAATCAAAAAATTGTAAACATAATGAGATTGCTTCGTGCCTCGCAATGACTTGCTTCGTGCCTCGCAATGACGGTGTACTTGTAATGCTGTCCCGAAGCTTCGGGATTGTTTCAGCATCCAAACAAAAAAACCCGATAACAAATGCTATCGGGTTTTTTTGTGAGTAGTTTTTATTAATGACTTACTTCTGCAATTTCTTCAGGTTTATGTTCGTGTTTGAAGAACAAGGCAAAGGCTACAGTAATTACCGCCGCATAAATTGCGAAGCACAACCAAATTAAATGCCAGTTTTTATTTCCATCCTCAGTAAAATATTTATCAATAACAAAACCGCTTGATAAACTTCCTAAAACTGCTCCAAAACCATTAGTCATCATCATAAACAATCCTTGAGCTGAGGAACGAATTTTTGAATCGGTAGTAGTTTCAACAAATAGTGAACCTGAAATATTAAAGAAATCGAAGGCAAATCCATAAACAATGTTAGACATAATTATCATCCATAAACTATTTATCGGGTCTCCATAGGCAAAAAATCCAAATCTTAATACCCAAGCAATCAAGCTAAATAACATCACTTTTTTAATACCGTATCTCTTTAAGAAAAACGGAATTGCTAAAATAAAAATGGTTTCTGATATTTGAGAAATAGACAACACAATATTTGCAGATTGAACTGCAAAAGTGTTGGCAAATTCTGGAATGTTTTTAAAATCCTTTATATAAGTTTCCCCGTACATATTGGTCAATTGAAGTGCTGCTCCTAAAAAGACACTAAAAATGAAAAAAGTAGCAAATTTTGTTTGTTTAAACAATTTAAAACCTTGTAAACCTAATTTTTCTGTCAAACTTGCATTGGAATTACTGATTTCATTTTTTGGGGGACATTTAGGTAATGTCATAGAATAAATACCTAATAATATTGCAAATAAAGCCGCAACATAAAATTGATTACATTGAATTGGCATTCCAGTTAAATGAGTCAAGTTATTTCCAATTTTTAAGCCAAATGCTAGTGGAGAACTTGGATCACTTATCAGATTTGTAATCCACATTGCAGCAATAAAACCAATGGTCCCGAAAACTCTGATTGGAGGATACACTTTCACAACATCATAATTATTATTCTTTAAAATGGTGTAAGAAAGTGCATTGGATAGTGACAATGTAGGCATATAAAAAAACATTGCTAGCAACATTACCCAAAAAAAAGTGGTGGCATTATCTATATGAGGAATTATAAGTAGGGAAATACCATATAAAATATGATGCAACCCAAATAATTTTTCAAGATTCATGAACTTATCTGCAATAATACCTGAGATGGCAGGCATAACAATAGATGCAATACCAAGTGTAGAGAATACAATTCCAAAATCTTGGCCGCTCCATTTTTTAAAACCAAATCCATAACTTGCTAGTGTTGTGAGCCAAGCTCCCCAAACAAAAAGCTGAAAAAAATTCATTATGGTAAGACGATTTTTAATATTCATAGTTTTGTATTTTTGGTTATTTAATAGTTTTGTAAATCTAATAATTTATTGATACAAATGGAGCAATTATCCTAAAATTGTAGTCACTAAATTCAATACTTGATCAAATTGTTCTTCTCTTGACAAATGAGAATTGTCAATTTCAATAGCATTTTTATCTTTAACTAAAGGAGAATCGGCGCGGTGTGTGTCAATATAATCGCGTTCTTCAACGTTTTTTAAAACTTCGTCAAATGAAACCGTATCGCCTTTTTGTTGTAACTCCTCAAAGCGCCTTTGCGCACGCGTTTGAGCACTGGCAGTCATGAAAATTTTAAGTTCGGCATTGGGGAAAACCACCGAAGCGATGTCTCTTCCGTCCATTACAATTCCTTTGTTCTTGCCCATTTCTTGTTGTTGCTCGACTAATTTAGCACGAACTTCTGAAACTTCGGCTACCTTACTTACAAAGTTGGAAACCTCAATGGTGCGGATTTGTTTTTCGATGTTTTCATTGTTCAGATACATTTCTGCAAAGCCCAACTCGGGATTGAATTGGAAGTGCAATTTGATATTTGGCAAACTATTTATCAATGACAATTTATCAAAATGATCGTTATTGATGAATTCGTTTTTCATAGCAAAATAGGCCACGGCACGATACATTGCGCCAGTATCAACATAGACATAACCCAAATGTTTTGCCAATTGTTTTGCCAAAGTACTTTTCCCAGTAGAGGAGAATCCGTCGATTGCGATAGTAATTTTTTTATCCAAAATCTATTCTTGAAAGTTAATAGTTAAACCAAATAAGCTCGTATTTCCTGCCATTGTATAGCGGGAGTAGGAATAATTCAATTTCATATTATTGAATTTTAATCCGAAACCAAACGACATTCCAGCAAAGGTACGTTGTTCTAAAACACTCAGCTCCTCGCCTCTTCGAAAGTTATAACCCACGCGGAGATTAAAACCCTTTTTAGGAAATAATTCTGCGCCTATAATTACGTGTCGTAAAGCATTATTAAAAAAGGATACCTTTTCTGGCGTTGAACCACCATCAATTGATCCAACGGCACGCGCGGGATTTGAAAATGCAATATTCCACTGCTGTAAATTTTCTAATGTTAGGTGCCAACGAATGGGAACATTTTCTACTTGTTGAGAAACTCCAATTAAAACTTCCATCGGTAATTTTTCATTAACTCCCGAATAGGAAGTGAATTGTGTTCCAATATTTCTCACTACCAAAGCCCAATTGACATCGTTTCGTTCGTCAATAAACAAAGCGCCAATATCAATAGCGCCACCGAAAGAATTGTACCTTTCTAAATTAGAAGAAATGAATTTTGCTGAAGTTCCAAAATGAATGGGAATATCAGGAATCATAAAAGAATATCCCATGGAAAGGGCGATTTCGCTTCCTGTAAATTCCGAAGTAAAATTTCCGGTTTCGTCTGTTCCTTGAAATTTCCCGTAATTGATGTAATTTATTCCGGCTTGAAACGTTTGAATTCGGCGATCAAAAGTATAAGCATAGGAAGCCGTTCCGTAGGTAACTTCGCCAAAATAATTTCCGTAATTCATTGCCAAATGATTGTCCATTTGATCATTAATTGTCGCAGGATTAAAATTGGCCTGATTAACATCTTCGTCATAAATAGTTACCGTTTTGCCACCCAAAGCCGCTTGTCGAGGCGAAGTAACCAGATTCAAAAATTGATATACAGACTGCCCTCCTATTTGACCATAAGTAATGGTGCAAAAAAGTAGCAGAAAAGCATATAGGTATTTGTTGAACATCTTAATTATTTATGCATAGATAACGCAATTGCGAAGATATTATTTTTAATAAAACAAACG
>CANKZE010000085.1 GCA_947488545.1 Bacteroidota bacterium | reverse complement strand
ATTTTGGTTTTCTGAATCCTTCTAAATGATAACTGTAATAATCAATTAGAATTTTTAATAGTAGCTGCCTTTCAATTACGTGAAATGTTTTGATATCGCTTTCCAATTTTAAATTTATTAATTTTTTGAAAAGCAAAGTTTCATGTTCAGATAAAGAACTTACAGCGTTAAAAGGCGAAAAATTACCTTCTTTCATTTCAAAAAACGGCATATCAATTTCGGAAATATCAGGATAAAATCCCAAGTATTTCGATGCTTCTAATAAAAAAATAAGATGGAAATTTGCCATATCATCATGAGCATCAAGCCACAACAAGGAAGTTTCAAGATAGGTAAATAGCGCCTCATTTTCTTCCTCTTCATGAATAGAATAATGCATCATTTCGGATAAAAATAGTACAATAGTACTTTTTACAACATCGCTATGAATAGTTTGAAATGGAACAGCAAGTTTTATTTCTTTAAAATTTTCAAGTGTTCCCTTATTCTTGTGAACTGCTTCAATTTCTAATAATGAAAATGGCTGGAAGTATGCGATTTTCTGATTTGATTTTCTCGAAGAAAAAGCATCCCGAACAAAGTACGATTTAAGTCCATCGGAGAGTGTAAAGCATTTTACAATTAAGCTTTTCTCTTGATATTTTATTGATGAAATTACAATCGCTCTGGTTTTTACTACCATTTTTTTGTCTATAATTCTAGAGATTAATAAAACTCAAAGTAAATTACCTAATTATCATTACTTTTTTAACTGTAGTATCCGTTCCATCTTGTGAAGAAATAAATATCATATAAACCCCTGAAGCCACATTATAGTTTCCAAAAGCTTTGGTATCCCATTCAATTGTTCCGCCTTGAGAAATAGTTTCATAGACCAAATTTCCCTCAATATCAGTTATTTTCACATTGCATTTATTAGATAATCCACTCACTTTTACGGTTCCTTCAAACTCTGGTCGTACTGGATTTGGATAAACATTTACATTGCTTAAATCGGTGCTTGCGATGGTGGAAGTTCCTTTATAGGAAACCATTCCTTTGTCAGTAGCAAAGAAAACCTCTCCGGTAGTTGGGCTAATATCAATATCATTTATGGCATTGCTTGGCAAAGGAGAATTACTACTTGTAAATCGGCGAAGGGTTTGTTGTCCGTCTGAAGAAAATTGGAAAACTCCAGAATCAGCGGTTCCTACCCATTTATTATTGGCTCCGTCCACAACAATATCGGTAATAAATTGTTCGTATAATAATTCTTGCGCCAATCCATTTTCTAAAATAATAATAGGATTTGATGTTAATTGATCATCAGTTGAAAAACGATCCACGCTTGAAAGTACTCTTAATCCACTTGTGGTTCCTATCCAAAGTTGATTTCTATTATCTATTGCAATTACTCTAGCATCAACAACAGGTAGATTACCTAAATCTGCACCAAGAGATATTTTCTTAAAAACATTTCCTGTTTCATTGTAGGCAATAACTCCATCATAACTTGACGCCATCCATTTGGTACCATTTTTATCAACTAAGACTTCTCCATAACTGTTTTCATAATACCTTTGAGAAATAGGTTCAATATTTACACTTGACCATGAGCCTTGAGTTGAAAGCTTCTTTAAACCATTTTTAGACCAACCATTCCCAACCCATAAATTACCAGATTTGTCAAATGCCGCACCATTAATACGTAAATCTTTATAATTTGGATTTGGTGGATTTAACACTAATGATTCTAATGAACTGTTGCTCTCATCATACAAAACGGTTGGAATATCATTTTCAACTTTTAACAATCCAGAGAAAAAGGAACTTATATAAACTTGATTGCTATTATTTGGATTTATGGTAATTTTAGAAAGTGCCTTTGCCCCTAATACAGCTGAATATGGAGTATTTTGCCATCCGTTTTCTGTAAATTTACTAAACCCATAAGTATTTAAACCATTATTATCATAGGTATATGGATTGTAATCTGGAGAATATCCGCCGTAAACCGCCCAAACGTTTTCTGTGGAAGCATTAATTGCAAATAATGCATTTCTAGAAGGTCCGTCGGGACTTAAATAGTTAAAAGTAGTTGGGTTATCAAGCGTTGTAGTAATTATTCCATCTTCTAATGTACCTAAATAAATTACATTACCTATGAGAGTTGCACAGGTAAATTTTGCTGAAATATTTGGTATTTGATTGCTACTTATTTGCAATAGCAAACTCAAATTTTGGTTGTAAATAGAAACACTTGTTTGAGTAGAAATCAATATATAATTTCCACTAGCTCTTATATCAACTGCGCCTAGAGGAAGTGTTGCAAATGAGGTAAAAACCGTACCATCAAGTTTAAAAACCGCACCCCAATTGGTAGAAGCAACTACTTGTGTTCCAAAAGTCTCAACTCCTGTAAAACCACCGCCTATTAATTGCGTCCATTGGTTGTAATCATTCAAATTAGGATTGGAAATACTAGCGGATTTTATTCCTACCATGGTCGCTGCATAAATAATTCCATTGCTAATTGCAGTTTGTGATACTTTAATTTCAGCACCCAAATCACCTATTCTGTAGGTGTCTCCAAAGCCTGATGTGGCTAAATTATATTGTACAATTCCAAAATCGCAGGATACATAAAGAATACCGTTGTATTCCATGAAATGATTGATGCGTTTTAAATTTTGATTAACGCCATTGGTAATGATATCAACTACATTTAACATGGTTCCATCGGCATCATTCACAATCATAATTAATCCATTTTCATAACCAATAATAGTTTTATTAAAAGCAGTACTGTGGTACATTGAAGTAATCGTTTGACCTGAAAGACCGTCGATAGTATTGGTTGTTTTTATTGAATTTGTAGCAAAGTTTTTTGAAAACAAAGCATTTTCTGCTGCAGCAAAAAAAACGGTTGGCGATTGAGAAATGTCCTTAATTTCTTTATAAGAAAAATAGCCCTTCCAAAATTGACTGTTTTGGGAAAAGCCAATTTGAATTGAAAATAAAGCAAAAAATAATGCTAAAGGGTATTTCATTTTAATTTTGTTACAACCACAAATATACTATAAAACGGAATTATTATCGTTTTCATATGCAAACAAAAAAATGCCCCACAAATTGTGAGGCATTTAATTATTATAGTGGTTGGTTTTATACTACCCCTTGTGCCAACATCGCGTCAGCAACTTTAACAAATCCAGCAATATTTGCTCCTTTTACGTAATCTACGTATCCCGTTGCATCTTTACCGTATTTAACACATGAAGCGTGAATGTCAAGCATGATTTTTTTCAAACGCTCGTCAACTTCTTCTGCTGTCCAACTTAATCTCAATGAGTTTTGAGACATCTCTAATCCTGAAGTTGCTACTCCACCAGCATTTGATGCTTTTCCAGGTGCAAATAATATTTTTGCTTTATTGAAAACAATTACAGCTTCTGGCGTTGAAGGCATGTTTGCTCCTTCAGCCACACAAATACAACCATTTGCAACTAGCATTTTTGCTTCTTCTTCGTTCAATTCGTTTTGAGTTGCACAAGGCAAAGCAACATCACATTTAACTTCCCATGGGCGTTTTCCAGCAACATATTTTGCATTTGGATACTTAGTTAAATAATCGCTGATTCTTCCACGCAATTCATTTTTGATCTCCATTACATAAGCTAATTTAGCAGCATCAATTCCATCAGCATCATAAATATATCCTGACGAATCAGATAAAGTAACTACTTTACCACCCAATTGAGTTGCTTTTTCAGCAGCATATTGCGCAACATTTCCAGATCCAGAAATTACAACTATTTTTCCTGTAAAACTATCTCCTTTAGTATTCAACATACTTTGTGCAAAGTAAACATCTCCATATCCAGTAGCTTCTGGACGAATTAATGAACCTCCAAAAGAAATTCCTTTTCCTGTTAATACTCCTGTAAACTCGTTTCTTAATCTTTTATATTGACCAAACATATAACCTACTTCACGACCTCCAACTCCGATATCTCCGGCTGGAACGTCTGTATTATCTCCAATATGTTTTGATAATTCTGTCATAAATGCTTGACAAAAACGCATTACTTCATTATCAGATTTTCCTTTAGGATCAAAATCTGCTCCTCCTTTACCACCACCCATTGGCAATGTGGTTAAACTATTTTTGAAAGTTTGCTCGAAAGCTAAAAATTTCAAAATACTTAAATTTACTGAAGGGTGAAAACGAATTCCTCCTTTATAAGGTCCAATAGCAGAATTCATTTGAATTCTATAACCTCTATTTACTTGAATATCGCCTTTATCATCGGTCCAAACTACACGGAAAGTAATGATTCGCTCAGATTCGACCATTCTCTCCAAAAGCATTTTGTTTTGGTATTTTTTATTTTCTTCAATAAATGGAATTACTGTTTCAGCAACTTCATGAACGGCTTGCATAAATTCTGGCTCGTTCGGATTTCTTTTAGCTACAGCTTCAACAAAAGATTTAATACTTTCTGACATACTATTTTTTTATTTAACGGTTTAAGAAAACGTTTTCGTATTTTGATACAAATATACATTTTAATCAATAATAATCGAAATCAATTTCAATTTGATAATAGAATTATCTTTATTTTAAGATAAATTGAAAAACTGTGAATTTTATTCATCAATTTATAATGGAAAGTCAACTTATTATTAAGTAAAATAGAATTTTTATACCATTTTACTATTATTCAAATAAATTAAGCCAACGCCTGAGTCAAGTCTTCTATAAGATCCTCAATGTCTTCAATTCCAACGCTTAAACGAACTAAATCATCTGAAATTCCAATTTCTTTGCGTTTTTCTTCAGGAATTGAAGCGTGAGTCATTAATGCCGGATGATTGGCTAATGATTCAACACCACCTAAAGATTCAGCTAAAGTGAAAACTTTCAACTTTTCAAGAAAGTGAATTGAATCTTCTTTTTTTCCTGAAACAAATGTAAATGAAACCATTCCCCCAAAACCATTCATTTGCTTTTTTGCAATTTCATGAAAAGGATGGCTTGGTAATCCAGGATAAAAAACAGTTTTTATTTTAGGATGATTATTTAAAAAATCAGCTACTTTTGCGCCATTTTCACAATGTCTTTGAACTCGTAAATGAAGCGTTTTTATTCCTCTTAAAACTAAAAAACTATCCATTGGCCCTAATGTTCCTCCAGTAGCAAATTGTTGAAAATGCAATTGATTTCCCAATTCTTCGTCTTTAATAATTAAAGCTCCAGCGATTACATCAGAATGTCCGCCAAGGTATTTTGTTGCGGAATGCATCACGATGTCTGCACCTAATTCCAACGGTTTTTGTAAATAAGGCGTAGCAAAAGTATTGTCAACAGCAAAAAGGATTTTATGTTGCTTTGTGATTTTGGCAATTTCTTGAATATCTGCTAATTTCATCAAAGGGTTTGTTGGAGTTTCCACCCAAACTAATTTGGTATTTTCGTTGATTAATGATTTGAATTTTTCCAAATCATTCATGTCAACAAAATGGAATATTATACCTGAATCTTTATAAATGCGAGTGAACATTCTATACGTTCCACCATATAAATCATCCATTGCAATAATTTCATCACCCGATTTAAAGGTTCTAATTAGACAATCAGTAGCTGCCAAACCTGATGAAAATGCCAAACCGCGTGCACCATTTTCAATACTTGCTAACGCGCTTTCTAACGCCGAACGTGTAGGATTTGCAGCACGACTGTATTCATAATCAGGATTCAAAGGTTGTCCAGGACTTGTTTGAACAAATGTTGATGTTTGATAAACCGGTGGCATAACCGCTCCTGTTGCAGGATCATGGTGTTGTCCGCCGTGAATGGTTTTAGTATTGAATTTCATAAATGCTATTTTTTTGTAAAGATATAAATTGTAACTCTTTATTTTTTATTAAAAATGCCCTTTTTTCCTTCAAATGAATTTTCTTTGCATAAAGAAATAAGTTACTTATGATTAACAAAATTTATTACCTTGGAACTTGCGACACCTGTCGCAA
This sequence comes from Bacteroidota bacterium, assembly GCA_947488545.1. Classification (GTDB taxonomy): domain Bacteria; phylum Bacteroidota; class Bacteroidia; order Flavobacteriales; family Flavobacteriaceae; genus Flavobacterium. Next base: position 824 of record CANKZE010000085.1, on the reverse strand, counting down.
AATAATAAAATCGCTCCCTAAAGATGTTGACTTGGTTTTTCACGACATAAAGCAAGATCGAATTACAGAAGAGCAATTGGAAGAAATGCACCAACTTTCAGGGAGCTATGAATCGTTATTTAGCAAAAAAGCCATTTTGTATAAAACGATGGATTTAAAAAACAAGCAATTATCAGAATCCGATTATAAAAATTTGATTTTAGAAAATTATACCTTTTTGAGTCGCCCCGTTTTTATTATAAATGATGGAATTTATATTGGCAATAGCCAACAAAATATTCTTAAGGTTAATACTATTTTAAATAATGTCTAAAAGAAATATTGCGTTAATTGGCGCGACTTTAGTATCCTTAATTTATGGCGTTACCTTCACAATTGCTAAGGATGTTATGCCGCATTATATTGATGCTTACGGCTTCATTTTCCTTCGTGTAGGCGGTTCAGCAATCTTATTTTGGACCATTTGGTTGATCATGAGAATGCTAAAAATAGGGCCTAATGAAAAAATTGCTCTTAATGATTTTCCTAGAATTATTGCCTGTGCTTTTTTCGGGGTTGCTTTAAATATGTTGACCTTTTTTAAAGGATTGAGCATGACTTCGCCAATTTCAGCGGCTGTAATTATGGTTTGTACTCCTTTAATTGTATTGATTTTATCGGCAATTATTATCAAAGAAAAAATGCAAAAAAGGAAGATCTTCGGAATACTTTTAGGGCTATTTGGAACGTCATTTTTGATATTATATGGAAAATCCGTTGAAAATAATTCAAATGTAAGTTTGGGGAATTTCTTAGTTTTGGTCAATGCCGTTTCCTATGGATAT
>CANKZE010000084.1 GCA_947488545.1 Bacteroidota bacterium | reverse complement strand
TTGAACAGGTAACTCCGCCCATTTCTTCCTCAATAAGCACTTTTACCATTCTTGCAGACGTGAATTTACCGGTTGCCAAAACATCATTTATGTGTTTTTGTTGCATCCAAGTCATCCATTGGTCGTGAACACTTTCGTGAATATTTATTGTTACGTTGTAAATTATCATTTTTATTATTTAATCGTTACTATGTTTAACCGTATAACCGAATAAACGATTAAACGATTAACCTAAAATTTAAAGTTCCTTATTATCTCCCCGAAGTTCCCTGAATTTTTTCCTAGCATCTACAAAATGAATACTGTCTTGGTGATGAAATACCAATTTTTCATAAAACGACTTCGCCTTTTCAATATCAATAAGTTTTTTGTTGTAAATCTCGGCTGTAAAAAACAAGGCTTCATCAATATAAATTCCTTCTGAATGTTGGTCTATAATTTTTTGATATTGGCTTAACGCCGATTGGTAATCGCCTATTTTTTCATAAATTTTTCCTAATCGATATATTGTAACACTTTCAATTTCCTTTCCTTTAAAATTATTCAAAATATCTTGAAATTGCAATAACGCTTCTTGGGGTTTGTTTTGATAAATCAGATAATCGCCTCGAGCAAATTGTTTTAAAGCCGTTTGAGTAGAATCTGCAACGGTGTTGTCATTTATTAACAGGAAATACTCCAAAGCATCATTGGCAATTAATTGTGAAGAAACTGTTTTCAATTCTTTAAATTGTTTCAAAGCCCAAACAAAATCACCTTTGAAATAACTTGTTTTTGCGGATTTTAATGTGGCTTCGTGGCCCACAACATCGTTTTTTAGGTCTTCTTCAATTTGAGAATAATACAAGGAGGCTTGATTGAATTTCTCTTCAAACAAAAAGATATCAGCCAATTCCATTTTTACATCTGCTTTTTGATATTCATTAATTGGCAGCCCCAAAGCGGTTTTCAAAATCGCTTTCCCCTGTGTGGGATTCTTCATTTGAAAAGTATTAAAGTGCGCTTTCAATATTTGTAATTTTATTGAATAGGGCGTAATTCCATATTGATTTAATAAGGAAACCAAGTCTTTTTCAATTTCAGAATAATCTTTGATTGCAGGATCATTTATTTTCATTTCAGTTAGAAAATAATGTGCCTGCATTTGTAAATCGGTGTCTTTTGAATTTTCTAAAATGAAGGCAAGAATTTCTTTTGCGGTTTCTTTTTCGTCTTCTTCAATAGAAATTTGAGCTAAATTCACAATTTTAGAAAGTGATTCTGGATTTCTTTTATAAATGGCTTTTTCTTGTATGAATGCTTTCCCAAATTCTTTTTGTTGAACATAAAACCAACTCAAATATTGATTCCAAAAGACATCTTGATTCTTTTGAATTCTGATTAATAGTGCTTTACGAAGTGCCTCGTTGAAAGTTACATCCGCATTTTCAGTCATAAATCGGGTGAATTGATTTTGGATTAAAATCAGATTTTGAGGGTTTTTGTAGGATTCCTCTAAGAACTTTTCGATCATTTTATCGGTTTCCCCTTTTTGCCCGTATAAAACCGCCATTTGAAAATTAAAATTCATATTCGAATCAATTTCCAATGCAATTTCATAGGATTGTAATGCATAATCAATCAATACTTTTCTTTCAAAAACAGCAGCAATTCCATATACTTCTGAAGGATTCTTTTTGATTTTATCCAGCGCTTGCTCGAAATATTTTTTGGCTTTACTTTCGTCTTTCTGTAATTGGTAATTGGCACCTAATTCAATCAAAAGAGAGCTTTGTTTGTATTTATTGTAACGATCTAAAATCGCTTTTTCAGCAACGTCATATTTTTTTAATTGTTGGTAGCATTCTATTGCTTTTTGGAAATAAAATCCATTTCCTGGTTGAGAAGTTAATAAATCCTGAAATGAAACGAGCGCTTTTTCAAATTCTCCTTTGTCAAAATAGTTCATCGCCAATTGGTCGTTTTGAGAAAAACCAATTAGGGAATAAAACAGAGAAAAAAGGAAAATTATTTTTTTCATTTTTGAACCATATAAGTCATTAAAGCTCATTTAATTAAATATATTACTAAAGATGGAATTTATTAAGCCAATATATAGTACCAAAAAGAATGGAAGTTCCACAAGCAGCATATCCATTATTTTTTATGCTAAACAATTGGCTTTTAGGCAATTTATATGCCCTTAAATGCCTTATATGGTAAAATATTAATCAATCAAATCAAAACCTGTATATTTTCTCAAAACTTCAGGAATTACTATTCCTTCAGGTGTTTGATAGTTTTCTAATATTCCGGCTAAAACTCTTGGCAATGCCAATGAACTTCCGTTTAAGGTGTGCGCCAATTGGTTTTTACCGTCTTTATCTTTATAACGTAATTTTAAACGATTGGCTTGAAAAGTTTCAAAGTTCGATACTGATGAAATTTCCAACCAACGATCTTGAGCGGTTGAAAACACTTCAAAATCATAGGTTAATGCAGAAGTGAATCCCATATCTCCTCCACAAAGGCGTAGAATTCTGTATGGTAATTTCAATTCTTGAAGTATCATTTTTACGTGTTCTACCATTCCTTCCAAAGCTTCATAAGATTTTTCAGGATGCTCAATTCTCACGATTTCTACTTTGTCAAATTGATGCAATCGGTTCAATCCACGAACGTGAGCGCCATAAGAACCTGCTTCTCTTCGGAAACAAGGAGTGTAACCTGTTGCTAAAACTGGCAATTCATTTTCATTCAAAATCACATCGCGAAATAAGTTGGTAACAGGAACCTCAGCAGTAGGAATTAAATATAAATTATCCGTTGCGTCGTGGTACATCTGACCGTCTTTATCTGGTAATTGCCCCGTTCCATAAGCTGACGCTTCATTTACAAGATGAGGAACTTGGTATTCTTTATAACCTGCATCGGTATTTTTATCTAAGAAATAAGTGATTAAAGCGCGTTGTAATTTGGCTCCTTTTCCTTTATAAACTGGGAAACCTGCGCCTGTAATTTTATTTCCTAATTCGAAATCGATGATGTCGTATTTTTTAACTAATTCCCAATGAGGCTGTGCTCCTTCATGCAAAACAGGAATTGCACCTTCTTGAAATACATTTACATTTTCTTCAGGGGTTTTACCTTCAGGAACTATATCTGCTGGAAGATTAGGAAGTGTATGTAATTTTTCAAGTAATTCATTTGCCAAAGCATCTGCTTTTTCAGCTAAATCTTTGCTTTTTTCTTTAAGAATAACCGTTTTTTCTTTTAGAATTGTAGCTTTTGATTTCTCTCCGGCTTTCATTAAATCACCAATATCTTTGGATAATTTATTAGATTCAGATAAGATGTTATCCAATTCTACTTGCGTAGAACGTCGTTTTTCATCTAATTGAACTACTTCATCAACGGTAGCTTTGGCATCGATATTTCTCTTGGCCAACGCTTTGATTACTTTTTCCTGATTTTCTCTAATAAATCCTATTTGTAACATATTGTAATTTTTATAAATCTAAAATTAATTTTAAGATTAAGTGGCAAATTTAATCATTTGTTTCTAATGTTGCTATTTTAAAATTAGGGTAATTATTAAATAGTTATAACAAAAGAGCTACTCATTAATTGAACGATTCGAGCTTGCCTAAAAATATTAATTAACTATTTCACAAAGTGCCCAAAGAATACTCAAAGCCACAAAAATACTTTTTGGTTGTGATTTATAAAACAAAACTCAATTTCTAGCCCCGACAGTAGCGGCATCCTGTTGTGGCGGTCCCGAAGCTTCGGGACGCCACAAGAGATCTAGCGAATGGCGGGAGGAATAGTGAAAGAAATACAAAATGTGTGCTTCAAGAAAACAAAAAAGACTGCTCAATTGAACAGTCTTTTATTATTATTGTAAAAAAATTACTATCCTTTTAAGCTTGCGGCTAAATATTCTCTGTTCATTTGAGCGATATAGTCAAGGGAAATTCCTTTTGGACATTCAACTTCACAAGCTCCGGTATTGGTACAATTACCAAAACCTTCGGCGTCCATTTGGGAGACCATGTTCAATACTCTGTCGGTAGCTTCCACTTTTCCTTGAGGCAATAATGCAAATTGAGACACTTTTGCAGATACAAATAACATTGCTGATGAGTTTTTACAAGTTGCTACACAAGCACCACATCCTATGCAAGTTGCGGCATCAAAAGCTCTGTCGGCATCGGCTTTAGGAATTGGAATAGAATTCGCATCAATTGTGTTTCCAGAAGTATTTACAGATACAAATCCGCCAGATTGTTGGATTCTGTCGAATGCGCTTCTATCCACCACTAAATCTTTAATTACTGGGAATGCTTTTGCTCTAAATGGTTCGATATATATGGTGTCGCCATCTTTAAATTTACGCATGTGTAATTGACAAGTCGTCACCAAACGGTCTGGTCCGTGCGCTTCTCCGTTGATATATAGAGAGCACATTCCGCAAATTCCTTCACGACAATCGTGGTCAAAAGCTACAGTATCTTGTCCTTTAACAATTAATTGATCGTTTAAAATGTCAAGCATTTCAAGAAATGACATGTCTGGTTCAATGTGATCAACTGTATAATCTACCATTTTCCCGGCAGCTTTAGCGTTTTCTTGACGCCATATTTTCAAATTTAATTTCATATTATTTCGATTGAAGGTCTTAAAGTCGAAAGTCGTTGGACATTTGGACGTTAGACATTTGACAAATTATTATTTATAACTTCTTTGAACTAATTTAACGTTTTCAAATTTCAATTCTTCTTTGTGAAGCACGGCGTCACTTGGATTCCCTTTGTATTCCCAAGCCGCTACGTATGCGAAGTTTTCGTCGTCACGTTGTGCTTCTCCTTCTGGAGTTTGGTATTCTTCACGGAAGTGACCTCCACAAGATTCGTTTCTGTGTAAAGCATCTTTAGCGAATAATTCTCCTAATTCTAGGAAGTCGGCAACACGAAGTGCTTTTGCTAATTCAGGGTTGAAGCTATCAGCAGTTCCAGGGATTTTTACTTCTTTATAGAATTCTTCTCTGATTTGTGCAATTTCGGCTTGCGCTTCCATTAACCCTTTTTCATTTCTCGCCATTCCAACTTTATCCCACATGATTTTTCCTAATTTCTTATGGAAATAATCTGCTGGTTTAGAACCGCCATTATTCATTAATTGATTAATTTGGGAAACAACATTTTTCTCAGCTTCTTCAAATTCTGGTGAATCTGTAGAAATAGTTCCCATTTTGATATCTGGCGCTAAATAATCACCAATTGTATAAGGTAAAACAAAATAACCGTCAGCTAATCCTTGCATCAATGCAGATGCTCCTAATCTATTTGCTCCGTGATCAGAAAAGTTTGACTCTCCAATTGAGAAACAACCAGGGATTGTGGTTTGTAAGTTATAATCTACCCAAGTTCCACCCATTGTATAGTGAACCGCAGGGTAAATCATCATCGGAGTTACGTACGGATTTTCATCAACGATTTTCTCATACATTTGAAATAAGTTTCCGTATTTATTAGCCACCACTTCAGTTCCTAATTTGGTAACTACAGCGCTATCTTTCTCATCTAAGTGTTTTAATCTTGCTTGATCCACTCCGTATCTTTGAATTGCAGCTGCAAAATCTAAATAAACTGCTTCTCCGGTTTTATTAACGCCGAATCCAGCATCACATCTTTCTTTAGCTGCACGAGAAGCAATATCACGTGGTACTAAATTTCCAAAAGCTGGGTAACGTCTTTCTAAAAAATAATCTCTATCAGCTTCTGCAATTTGTGTTGGTTTTAATTTCCCTTCACGAATGGCTTTTGCGTCTTCTAATTTTGCAGGCACCCAAATTCGTCCATCATTACGCAATGATTCCGACATTAATGTCAGTTTTGCTTGGTGGTCTCCAGAAACTGGAATACATGTTGGGTGAATTTGTGTATAACAAGGATTTGCAAAAAACGCTCCTCTTTTATGAATTTTCCAAGCAGCCGTAACGTTACTTCCCATTGCATTTGTAGAAAGGAAAAATACATTTCCATATCCTCCAGAAGCAATAACTACGGCATGTGCAGAGTGTCTTTCGATTTTCCCAGTAACTAAATCGCGCGCTATAATTCCTCTTGCTTTTCCATCAACGATAACTAAATCTAGCATTTCATGACGGTTGAACATTTTGATTTTTCCACGCCCTATTTGGCGGTTCATTGCTGAATACGCTCCTAATAATAATTGTTGTCCTGTTTGTCCTTTTGCATAAAACGTTCTAGAAACTAAAGTTCCTCCAAAAGAACGATTGTCTAATAATCCACCATATTCACGAGCAAAAGGCACCCCTTGAGCCACACATTGGTCGATAATATTAGTAGAAACTTCTGCCAATCGGTAAACATTTGCTTCACGGGCACGATAATCACCACCTTTTACAGTATCGTAGAATAATCGGAAAGTTGAATCTCCGTCACCTTGATAATTCTTGGCAGCATTAATTCCTCCTTGAGCAGCAATTGAGTGTGCACGACGAGGTGAATCTTGAAAACAGAATGCTTTTACATTGTAGCCTAACTCTGCTAAAGTTGCAGCGGCAGAACCACCAGCCAATCCAGTTCCGACAATAATAACGTCTAAATTACGCTTGTTTGCAGGGTTTACTAAATTAATATGATCTTTATAATTTGTCCATTTGTCCGAAATTGAACCTTCTGGTATTTTTGAATCTAATGCCATTAAAAATTGAATTAAATTTGATTAAAATGATGGAATAACGCAATAACTATAAATCCTAAAGGAACAATAATTGCAAATGCATATCCTAATTTATGAAGTGCTTTTGAATATTTATTATTAAATCCAACCG
>CANKZE010000083.1 GCA_947488545.1 Bacteroidota bacterium | reverse complement strand
AGAGCTACTTAATCCAACATACAGCTTCATTTCGCTTCTCTGCATTCAGCAGTATTGTTGTCTCTCGCTCTATGATAATTTGGTGGTTGCGCTTTCTCTCAGCTATCAAGGTTAGCTCACTTCGTTTGCTTCAAATCAAGGAACGCCTGAAGGCTGATGTTAATTTTTTCCTTGACGTTTCACGCTACTATCCCTACATTCCATTTCGCTAAAGCTGCATTTCATTCTCGGTCTAGTGTAGCTTGTTCGATTGCCACAACACCAACCGTCGCTCCTCATAAAATTCCATTGCATTACATTTTATTGCGGTGCTTGGGGGTGTTAAACCAACCTGCCATGTTCCTTCATAACAGAAAAAAGTGCAGCAAATTTAGAGTGCGTTCCTTACTTCAGTCGTTCATGCTTCTCTCCATTCTCGTAAGTCACTACCTCAATTTTAGTGCACTTTCTTTTTTCTCTTTTTTTGTTTTGGGAAATGTATTACATTTGAATCAAGTACAACGAACATATTTTTAAACCAGGTTTTGGTTTGCACATTGTTTGTACAATCGGTGAGAGGCTTTTAAAACATCCCGTATAACCTATAGCTCAGTTGGTTAGAGCACCTGACTCATAATCAGGTGGTCCCTGGTTCGAGCCCAGGTGGGACCACAACAAAACCCTTGTAAGTATCAGTATTTACATGGGTTTCTTATTAAAAAGTTGAGCAAAACCTAATGCTTAATTTTTTTTATACCGTTATTTTGTGGGGGTTTTATCCTAAATTAAATCTTTTAATAAGTTTAATTTTCAATAAATGATTATCATTTTAATTAAATTTAAACTATTTATGATAAAAGTTTTTAAAAGAGATTCTTTTTAAAAAAATTTCATTTTTAAATATTTAAAATTTAAATATATCGCCTCTTTTTTACATATATGCCACATTATTAGTTATTAATAATTAAAAAAATTAAATTTATAACTTAATTTATTTTACTATGAAACAACTAATCTTCATGTTGTTAGTAACCACATTGGGTTACTCACAAACCATTTCTAAGCAAGTAATTGGTACTGCTGGAAAAACGCAAACCAATTCCAATCTTAAAATTTCTTGGACAACAGGAGAACCAGTAGTGGGATTAATGACCGCAGGAGGCAATCAATTAGGTAATGGATATTATCCTGCAATGGATATACAAGCATTGAGCATTGATGATGTAGCTTTAAATGTAGAAATTAAGGTATATCCAAACCCAACCTCACAATCTTTATATGTTTCCCATCCAGAATACAACTCATTTTCAATACAGATTGCTGATATCAATGGAAAACAAATATATGCTGGCACTATAGAAAAAGAAGTGCCATTAGATGTGTCTAGCTATACCCAAGGAATGTATTTGATTACTGTTGAAAATAAAGAATCAAACAAAAAGAACACATATAAAATTATTAAGAACTAATGAAAAAACTATACACCTTTCTAGCATTAGTAATTACACTCATTACAAATGCCCAAGCCCCACAAGGCTTTAATTATCAAGCAACAGTTCGTAATAGTGCTGGTGCTTTAATAGTTAACCAAAATGTATTTTTTAAGTTCAATTTGATGTTGAACTCAGCCAGTAGTTTACCAGTTTTTAGTGAAACGCACATGACACCTACCGATGATTTAGGACAAGTCAACTTAGTTATTGGACAAGGAACAGCTACCACAGGTAGTTTTTCAACCATAAACTGGGGTACTGGAAACTATTATTTAGGCATTGAATTGAATACAGGTGCTGGTTATATAGCTATGGGAACAACTCAGCTATTAAGCGTGCCGTATGCATTATATGCTAATAGTGCTGGGAATGCTCAAGCAGCTACACCTAATTTAGCAAGTGTTTTAGCGGTTAATAATGGGGCAAATAACTTACAAATAAAGAATTTGGCAAACCCAACAGATGCTCAAGATGCTGTACCTAAGAATTATGTAGATAATCAGATTGCTAATATACAAACAACAGGACTTGGAAAAACTTCAATTGTACTTACTGGAAATATTACAAATTCTGAAGCTGTTGCAAAAATAAATGCTGAACTGGGTTATAACACTGAAAATATTTATATTCAAAATACTTCACAGCTAACAACTGTTACTATTAATTCAACGAATAATTTTGTCAATATTTATATTACTGATAACAATTCATTATTGAATGTAACTTTAAATGGAATTTCTATAATTGTTGATGAGTTAAATGTTTCAAATAACCCTGTACTTACATCAATTTCAATGATGCAATTAAATTATTCAAAATATTCAGAGATAGAATTTAATCCCTTTCTTACTTCAATTTCTTTGCCACAGCTTACATCAGGGAACTTAGTTATAAATGACAATAATGCACTTACCTCAATTTCTTTGCCACAGCTGACTAAAGGGAATTTTTCTGCAGGTAATTGTGCCCTTACAACAATTTCTTTCCCTCAGCTTATTACAGGTGACATATTTTTAAATTATAATAATGCTCTTACCTCAATTTCTTTGCCTCTACTTACAACAGTTAAATATCTCAATATTAATAACAATCCTGTCCTTACCACAATTTCTTTACCACAGCTTGCAACAATTTCATCAACTAGTTATATTAATTTCGTTAATAATGCTCTAAATTCAAATACTATAAATTCATTATTAAATAAATTTCTTACCGTATTACCTTCATCTGGTAAAAATATTCAATTAAACAATCAAAATCCACCAGCACCGCCAACTGGTCAAGGACTTATAGACAAACAAACTTTAATTGACACTGGTAATCAAGTTTTTACAGATTTCGATACAACATTTGAATTAGACGCTAACGATTTTCAAGGAACTATTGCCAATGGTGAAGTAGTAGTGCTTAACGCAAATACAGTTTACAAATTAACAGGCGCGCTTATCGTTGGAGATCAAGCAACATTAACTATCCCTGCAGGAACAGTAATTGAAGCAACAGGTGGAACTGCAGCATACATTGCAGTTGCACAAGGAGGAAAAATAAACGTAAACGGAACAAGTACTAACCCAGTTGTTATGACTAGTGGTCTTGCTGTTAAAGCACCAGGTGACTGGGGTGGATTAGTAATTTGTGGTAAAGCACCTATTAATACAGTTACTGGAGGTGCAAGTACTGCACAATCTGAAGTTGCTGATTTAACTTATGGTGGTACTATTGCTAATGACAATTCAGGTTCTATTCGTTATTTAAGATTAGAGTATACAGGAGCTGCTTTTAGTGCTGTAAAAGAATTTAACGGGGCTTCTTTATTTGGAGTAGGTTCTGGAACTGTTTTTGAATATGTACAATGTTACGCTGGTTCAGACGACGGATTTGAATTCTTCGGAGGAACAGTAAATACTTCATATTTAGTATCTTTCGGAAACGAAGATGATCAATTTGACTGGACTGAAGGATGGAATGGTACCAATACAAACTGGTACGGAAAAATTTTCTTTGGAAAAGGAAACAGAGGAATCGAAGCTGACAACTATGAATTTGGTTTTGCTAACACTCCTATATCTAACCCAACAATCACAGGTCTTTCATTAGTAGGTCCTGGAAGTACTGCAAGTTCAACTACATACCCTGAAAATGACGCTTTAAAATTAAGAAGAGGAACTAAAGGTATTTTTGCAAACTTACATTTATCAGGTTTTGCTGATGGATTAGATGTTGAGCATGATGAAACAATTGCTGCAGTTACTGCAGGAACTCTTGACGCAACTAACGTTTCATTTGCAGATGTTACTCGTAAATCTGTTGGAAAAACAACTGCAGGCGCTAGTGCTGTGGTAACAGATGTATTTGCTGAAACTACTACTGCTACAGGAGCAGGAGCAGGAGCATCTACACCTACTTGGGCAACTGGTTGGACTATTGGCCTATAATATTATAATTATGAGTTGTCCTAAAAAAGGTTGACACGTTAATAATTCACATATAGTTAAATCGTAACAGAATTAATTTAGTAGAAGTAGAATCTTAGGGAATGTAACTAAGTAGTTATTTTAGTTGTACAGAAGCTTGTAATTCTTTTTTTATGTAGAATTGTTAATGTGATAAAGGCAAAGACTTTGATTATAATGTTCGCGCTGTCAGAAAATTTTAATTTGAAATAACACCTAAATATGAAAAAACTATACACCCTATTAGCATTAGTACTTACACTAATTACTTTCGCCCAAGCCCCACAAGGCTTTAACTATCAAGCAACGGTAAGAAACTCTTCTGGTGCTTTAATAGTAAACCAAAACGTGAATTTCAAGTTCAATATTATGTTGAACTCAGCCACAAGTTTACCAGTTTTTAGTGAAACCCACATGGCACCTACCGATGATTTGGGCCAAGTAAACTTAGTTATAGGAACAGGAACTGCAACAGTAGGCACCTTTTCAACCATAAACTGGGGAACTGGCAACTATTATTTAGGCATAGAATTGAACACGGGTTCTGGTTATGTAGCAATGGGAACAACCCAATTATTGAGTGTACCCTATGCTTTGTATGCGAATAGTGCTGGGAATAGTCAGGCTGCTACACCTAATTTGGCTTCAGTTTTAGCTGTAAATAATAGTGCTAACAATACAAAAATAACAAATTTAGCGGATCCAACGGATGCTCAAGATGCGGTGACTATGAGTTATGTTGATAACGCAACCTTAACTACAACACTTGCAGATGGAAGTATTTTTGTAGGAAACGCTTCAAACGAAGCAACTTCCGTAACGCTAAGCGGCGATGTAACGCTAACAAATACTGGGGTAGCTACAATTACCAATACAGCTGTAACTACCTCAAAAATTGCAGATGTAAACGTTACAAATGCAAAATTAGATAAACCGAATATTCCATTAAGTGGTTTTGGTGCGGCAACCGCAGATGTTAATTTAGGAACAAAAAATATAAAAAACTTAGCTGACCCAATTGATAATCAAGATGCAGCTACAAAAATGTATATTGATAATATAAAAAATCAACTTCAATCTCAAATTAGTAATTTGCAAAACTTTTTAATGAGTAGTAATGCAGTTACTGAAGAAGCATTATTGTCTTTATATGATATTTTTTCTTTGTCAGGTCCTAATGGTGAAGCAAGTAGTCATGTTCCTAATGTTGATCCAGGTTCAGGTTCATTTATCAGGAATTTAATCAATTTGCAAGATGTATCATCAGACGTTGCCAAAACAAGGTGGAATGATCCAGGATTACCTCAATTGGCTACTACATCTGGATGGAATGCAAATAACCCTCACTTTGCATCGTTATATTTAAGAATGTATTACGCGGTACAAAACTGTAATTCATTTTTAAAATTATTAAATGGTTCTAATGCACCTAATACAATACTGCTTCAAAGTGAAACCAGATTTATTAGAGCTTTAGCATATTATTATATAATTGATGGTTATGGTAAGGGTCCTTTAATTACGGAATTATCACCTGAAAATACGTCAACTATTCTACAATCTACAAGAATTGAACTTTTTAATTTTGTTGAATCTGAATTGTTATCAATACAAAACAATATTGCTGGCAATGAATACGGAAGAGCAAATAGAAATGCAGTTAGAATTTTATTGGCAAAGCTGTATTTGAATGCAGAGGTATACACTGGAACTGCAAAATATAGTGAGGCATTAACCTTTATTAATCAAATTTTGACTACTGGAGCAAATTTAGCAGATAATTATTTGAAAAACTTTTCAGGAGATAATCACACCTCATCTGAAATTATATTTCCTTTAATTGCCGATGCTGTTACACGACAAAGTTGGGGTAATACAACGTTTATAATAGCTAGTAACACATCTGGAAGTGGTGAGTTATTAGGACTTAGTGGCGGATGGCTAGGTAATCGAGGCACGAAGGCCTGGTATGGGCTATTTGGAAATTCTGCAACCGCTTTAGCGGCTTCCCCAGATGTCAGAGCTCAATTATTTACAACTGCAGGGCATAATTATGAAATGACTGATTTTAATAATTGGTATGATGGATTTCCATCAATTAAATTTAGAAATACTAATTTTGCTGGTACAACCACAACCACAATTTTTGCAAACACCGATTTTCCTTTGTTTCGTTATGCAGATGTATATTTAATGTATGCAGAATGTGTTTTAAGAGGTGCTTCAGGAGGTAATATGACTGATGCTTTATCTTATGTAAATCAAGTTAGAAACAGATCAAATGCAACAAGTATTACAGAATCAGCATTAACACTTAGTTTTATTTTAGATGAAAGAGCTCGAGAATTAAATTTTGAAGGACATCGTAGAACGGATTTAATTCGTTTTGGTAAATTTACAGGTAATAGTTATTTATGGCCATGGAAAGGCGGAGTTTTGAATGGAACTTCAATACCCGACACGTATAAATTATTTCCAATTCCTTTAACAGCTTTACAAGCAAATCCTAATCTTACACAAAATCCAGGTTATTAATAAAAATAATTCAATGAAAAAACTATACACTCTTTTAGCATTAGTACTTACATTAATTACTTTTGCCCAAGCCCCACAAGGCTTCAATTATCAAGCAACCGTTCGTAATAGCGCTGGTGTATTGATTGTGAACCAAAACGTTTTAGTCAAGTTTAATGTTTACCAAAACGCAGCTAATGGAACCATTGTTTATAGCGAAAACCAATCAGTTACAACAGATGATTTAGGCCATATTAATCTAGTTGTTGGTCAAGGGACTTCTAATGCAGGTACTTTTACTAATATTAACTGGGGAAGCGGTTCTTACTTTTTAGGTATTGAACTAAATACAGGAAGTGGATATTTAGATATGGGAACCACCCAGTTAATGAGCGTGCCATATGCTTTTTATAGTTCTAATGGCACTCCAGGGCCCCAAGGGCCCCAAGGACTACAGGGAATTCAGGGGATTGCTGGACCTGTAGGAGCAACAGGAGTGCAAGGAATTCCTGGAAATGATGGTGCAACTGGTCCCCAAGGTGTAACTGGTCCCCAAGGTTTAGCAGGAACAAATGGAACTAACGGTGCTGATGGTTTATCTGCTTATCAATTATGGATAAATGCGGGTAACACAGGAACGGAATCACAATTTTTAGCTTCTCTTCAAGGTCCCACTGGCACTCAAGGTATTCAAGGAGCCACTGGTGCAACTGGATCCACAGGGTCTAATGGTTTGTCAGC
>CANKZE010000082.1 GCA_947488545.1 Bacteroidota bacterium | reverse complement strand
CTAGTAATAATAACACGTATAAAGACGAAAATTTTGATGATGGTATAACACATTATGGCGGGCTAGCATTAGATCCTAAATGGAAGTTGGACGATAACAACACTGATATCGATGGTTTTAAGAAATATATCAGCAAGTCAAATAACTTTTTTCATTCACTAATTATATTTTTAGGTTATTATACTAAAAAAGAATTTGCTGCCGCAGGTAATAAAATTTCTGGTCTACTCTTGCCAGTGCCAGCAGGATCTTCAAATGATCCGTTAAGTTTTCCAATTATTAACCTTGGGAGTAGTAGTGGTTTTCAATTTGCAAAATTAGCCGCATGGCCAAAAGAACAAAGATCACAACTTTATTTTGGAGATAATGAAAGTTTGCTAAATGTTGGATTGGGTAATTTTGGTTTAGAAACCAATACTGATAATTTATTGAATAGACAAAACGCAAAAGAAAATTTTAGTGCTTTAAGTGATACTGTCTCAAGAAACAATACTTGGGCATTTCCAGAACACTCCTATATGTTGCTGTCTAAAAGAGTCATTACTAATAATAATGTCAAGGATAATTTCAATAGTGCCGTTCGTCAAACTTCTTTAGGAAGTGGCGGGGTTATAGATGTTTCTCCGTTTAAAATGGCGGAAATGTTTGGCAAAATGCTTTTGCAAAATGCCGGCTATAATTTAAAAATTGATATTACCAAGCCTATAAATAACCCTTGGCGTCCTGATCCAAGCTGGAATAATACTTATAAGTCTTTTTTGAATGATACTATATTTGGGGGAATGTCCAGTGCATTAACAGATGGAACTGCACGGTCATTAGGAATAGAGTTGCGAAAATATGGCGCATATACTTTTTACGCTAAAACGGGTACCATTGGTTCTGCAGATCGTTCAGAAAAAGGGGACCAATCAAAAAGATTGGCTATTCTAATAACAAAAGGAGGTGTATCTGCAGCGTCAGAAACTGGTAAATTCTATGTGGTATATTTCCGTTTCGATAAAGCTAGAAAAGATAGAAAAGAGAATGGGGAAGATACAGAGTTTTGGAAACTATGTAATGAGATTATAGGCAAAATAGTGAGTTCTTCATCTTTTAAAAATTATATGGGGGAATGATTATGAAAATTAAGAATTCAAAAATAACTTTATTGGTATGCTCTTTTTTAGTAATGGTTATGTTTTCAATATTATTGAATATAAAACCAGACCCTGCAGAGCAAAAAATTACTTCAAGTGCTCCAATTGATACGGTGTCAATTAAGAAGACAATATTTGATTCGTTGCTGAAAAAGTTTTCTGAAAGAACTACTCAGGCCTATACTAGTAGCCAGACGAATGAAGGATATGCAGTAACATTTAATAATGTCAAAGTTCTCCCACAACTCTTAAATAAGGATTATGAAAAGTTATTTCTCGAACCTAATATTGTTAAAAATGGGTTCTATGCAAAATATTTGGATTCAAATAAGGTAAACGTTCAATTGGTAATGCTTGATAAAAATGGACATGTAACTGTACCATCTGGTTTTTTATTTAAGTTAATGGACCCTGATTAAAATAATAAAAGTATGTCGCTGAGTAGAATAATTAATACACCCAAAAGAAAATTAAGAGCTTTAAAAAGAGAGCTTGATGTTTATCGACCTGGGATGTTTTCAGAAAGCCAATTGACTGAATTAAAAAATCTATCTAATAAGGAGTATAAGAAAAAGCTACTCATTTATTTGAATGCGCAGTATTTTAAGCCAAATGAAATAAAGGAGTTGACCGAAAAAATGTTCCCATGGTGGGAGCCCCTTCAAAACGCTGCCAAACTATTCATCATCATCTTTGGATTGTATCTTGGTTATTCTCTCACTACATTCTATTGTATAGCAGATAGAGTTTATCCGAAAGTATTTGAATATAATGCATCATTTTCTGATGGAACTTTTAAAAATATTGGATTGTTTGACAACGTTTCAATGATTCACAAGAGTACCGATTCAGGAAATGTACTTTTAGAGGATAAATTATTGGATTGGTTGCTAATGAGGAGCAAAAAAACCAGCTTCGATTCAAGTGTTTGGACCGCTGACAAAAGATTATATCAAGAACTTAAAATGTTTTATCGCGATTTTGAGGGAAATGTATTGCTTCAAGAATTTAAGAAAGTCCCTTTTTCAATTGAGAATATATATATGTCCGCATTAAGGGTTGCGGGCATGAAAAATATAAAAATTGACTTATCCTTACCTAAAAATCTCACAAATGCTTATGCCCCTTTTTTACTATTCAAAGGTAAAGAAATAGACCCACCTTTATTATACTTTTCAGTCACGGATGGACAAAATTACTGGAACATCATTAATTCTCCTGATATTAGTCGAGTACCAAATGAAGCACAAATTATATTCTCTTCTAATTCCTTGCCAGATAATAATAGTAAAGTGATTTGGGATAAAGATGCTCATCTTACTTTGCCCAGCTTGAAAAAATTATCTAAAAATACATCTGTTCCATCTGTTAAAAGTTATATAATCAAAAACCTCGATAAGCCATTCGCAGAATAATGAAGTATTTAAGATACCATATAAATTATAGGTTAATTTTATTAATGATGTTACTTTCATCCGGTAACAAAGCTCTGTGTCAAAAAGAAGGCCCAATTCCAGTAAACGCACCATATACGCTCCAATATTCTTATGTACCGCCTAGTAAAAATACGCAGGGAGTATATAAAGTATTTAAATCTGGAAATTCTGCGAATGACGAGTTAGTAAGTTGGAACATTGTTGTTTTGGTTGGTAAGGAAAAAAGAGAGGAAAATCGAACATTGACAATGGAAATTAGACGTGGAAGCGTTAGAGAAGAAAAGAAATTTTTACTTAGTAAAGACGAAGAAATCTTTAACGCTTTTAAAGGCGATAATATTACCCCTAAAAAAATCATTTTACCTACTAATTATGATTTTAACCCATCAATTCGAAAAGCAGCTGGTCCTGTGCTTGAAGGTGAAACAGTTACCTTGTTGGTTAATCCGTCAAAGCAATTTGATAATATTGAATGGGTTTGGAAAAATGGTAAAAAAGGTGAATCCCTGCAAATCGAAGCCAATAAAACAACTGTATATAGTGTATACGGCCAATATAAAGGAACGAATTTTCGTACTAATGAAAAGTCTATTAAAGTTAATATTAATCGAATAGCTGACGTTCTTGATTATGAAATTACCGGGCCGTTATCCCCCGTTCCAGATACGAATGCCGTTAATTTATCATTAAATATTAAAAAAAATCTTTTTCAAAATGATCTTCAGTGGGTTTGGAAAGATTACAGAGATGAAATAATATCTCGAAATAAAAACACTGTAACTATAGAACCTGATCCCTTTATAGAGGATGGACATATAAAACTATGTCCGTATACAAATGATAGGCAATTTGCATGTAAGACTTTCCTAATCCCACTTAAGAAATTCCCGTCACCTTCTGAATTCAATATCCAAATTCCTCAAAAATTATATACCGACGAATGGATTACATTAAGAGCCGTTTCAATTAATCGGGTTCCAGATACTAAATGGACATGGTCAATAAACGGACGTAAAATAAACACAACATTAGATACAATTTTGGTTCGTCCGACTCCTGGAATGATTGTTAGTGTTTATCCAACTTTGTATCGAAGAGGCGGTATTGTGCTCCAAAAACAATTTAAACTGAATAATGTAATTACGCGAACGACTCTACCAACTAGTATCATTGGGAAAAAACGTTTTTGTGGGATCCCAACAAGACAAGAGACTTTTCAATTGGAATCTGCCATTTTGGGAAATGATTCTGAATTCTGGCTAATTATGGAAAATAATATTGAAGTTTCTCGTTTTAAGGGGAACACTTTTAATTTTCTTCCAAAAAAGTCAGGATCTTATATTCTAACTGCAGATAGACGTCCTGATCTTAAATTCAATTTTTCTATTGAAGTAGTTGAAATACCTAAAAGAAGTATCAGCATCGAAGGTCCCGCTCAAGTTTGTCAAAGTCAGCCTTTTGAACTTATACTGAATGGATTTGAAGGTGATGAAAAATTCAAGTGGCGCTGGGAAAAATCCCAAGGCACAAATAATGCAGAACGAAAGCTCATTGGTAATGGAAGGACATTACGAGACTCAATTCAATCAACTTCTACATACTATGTAAAAGGAGAATATAATGGATGTATTATTCAGGACAATGTAGTTCGTAAGGTTTTCAAAATTGACAACCCTTTAATGCCACAAATAAAAAAAGAATACCTGAATGAAAGTCAAGAAAAGGTAAAGTTCTTTGTATACAATTATAATAACAAAAATTCGTATCAATGGTCAAATGACCGATTTAGTACAATTTATTCAGAAGGGGAAAGTATTTCAAATTACCGCTTAAAAAAAGGAGTAAATACATTTAGTGTACGTTATAAAGATGAATGTGGCATTGAGTCCCCTATAGCATCTGATTCTGTCATAAAAAAGAAACTCGAATATTTCTTTATGAATGCCGGCATTGGCTTTTCTAATTTGACAAGAAATAGTTCTTATTCTATTACACTAGGATCAAGATCATGGTATTTTAGGGGTAAAACAAGCATGCCTTTTATTTTTAAGGGACAATATCAGACAACAGTTGCATCAACAGCTTTGCAAATTTCCGAACAAAGTCGCGTTGTAAATTATCCTCGTTCAACAGGAACTTACTATGTAGTTAACGGAAATAATGCAATATCTAGAATTTCAGCTACTACTGGATTTATTGCAGGATTCAGCAAAGTAAAATTTTATTTGGGTGGTGGAATTGGTAAAGCAGACCTGTTATGGGGACTAGATATTCATAATTATGCTGGGAACATAAAAGAAAAAGAAGTATGGGCTAGAAATATCAATTTATCAGCTAATGGTCCAGAATTCGAGGCTGGAATTTTTCTTAAGCTCGGAAAAATAAATTTTATGGCAGGCGGCTCAATTATTTACGATAGTAAAATTTCTAAACCTTATAATGAGTTCCAAATCGGAATAGGATTTAGTACAAAATAATTATACCATTTATATGAACTATAGCTTTTTACGTTATCTAATCATTGGTTTCATTTTTTTATATGCATGTGGTGAAAAGGAATCGATTAAGGGTAAAACCAATAAAATTCCGGTAACTACAAATCAAGCAACTATGATTACATCTGATTCAGCGTTGGGTGGGGGCTCCATTCTTGATGATGGCGGAGATATCATTAAGGAAAGAGGCATTTGTTGGTCAATAAATAAAAATCCTACAGTGAGTGACTCCAAGGCCGCAAGTGGAATAGGGAAAGGCGCGTTTTCCATTATGATGAAAAACCTGTCTCCTAATACAAGTTATAATGTTCGAGCGTATAGCATAAGTGAACAAGGGGAAGTTTATGGAAATGAAGTAAATTTTAAAACGCAGATTCGAATACCATCATTAGTAACGACGAATATTTCGAATATAACCGGATCAAAAGTTACTATTGCAAACCAGATTTTATCAGATGGTGGCGCAACAATAACTCAAAGGGGTGTTTGCTGGTCGTCTTCTAATTCAACCCCCACAATTAATGATAGTGTAAACATTTCTACTTCAACAGCGTCAATATATGATGTTAATCTATCAACTTTGATGGCGAATACTACCTATTGGTTAAGGGCTTATGCAAGGAACTCGGCAGGAACGGGATATAGTCCTACAATCTCTTTCCGAACTTCTGGCCCAAATCTTCCAGAGTTATCAACTGTTGCAGTTGCATATATTACTAGAACAACAGCAATAGCAAGCGCCTCTGTAAATTCAAATGGCGGAGCAGTATTGAGTAATTATGGGATTTGTGTAAGTGCTCAAAACACGATGATTCCAAAAGTGTGTTCTTGGGTAAATGGAAATATTCTGGGACCCTATTCGTTAAATATTAATAATCTTAACCCAGGCACTACTTACTATGTTCGCGCATACGCTAATAATGCAGCTGGTGAAGGATCTTCCACAGTTGTTCAGGCATTTACAACTTTACCTAATTCTCCTCCTACTGTTGTGGCAACAACTTCCTCAGATGTTTTATTTACTTCTGCTAGTATGTTTGGAAATGTAACAGATGATGGAGGATCACAGGTATTGGAACGAGGATTTTATATTAGCGATCTTTCAACGCCTAACACATCAAGTACTAAGGTTACGGCTTCATCAACTGGTACTGGAAACTTTTCTGTCAATGTATCTGGTTTGCAGTCTGGCAAAACATATTATTATCGCGCTTACGCTCGAAATTCTATAAATACTAGCCTTTCTTCAAACACTTTACAATTCAATACCAAAGCGGCAACCACGCCCATTCTAAGTACAATTCAAGAGAGCAATGTAATGGAAAATTCAATAACTACCGGTGGGAATATTTCAAATGATGGTGGCGTTCCAATAACATTACGCGGAGTTGTTTGGTCAAGAACACCAAATACAAACATAAATATAAATACTGGAGTAGTTGTTAATAGTGGATCTGGACCTGGAAACTTTACAACTCAATTAACTTCTTTGCCTTCTAATACATTGATTTACTTTAAAGCATTTGCGCGAAACGATGCAGGACTTGTTGGTTATGGCATAGAAAGAACTGCCACTACTAGAATCTCTGTGCCCACTTTAACTAGTCCAATTAATAATGCTAATGCAGGTTGCTGCATTTTGGACTTCTCATGGTCTTCAATCCCAGGAATAAATAGTTATCAAATACAATTAAGTATGGATGCATCATTTACTTCTTCTGTATTAAATATTTCGCAATGTGGTGGATCATCTAGACCGTTAAGAGGTTACGTGAATGTTTATACTAGTAATATTTCATCAGCTTGTCTTGGCGCTCCATCATCTTCTGGAAATGGTATTTGGTATTGGAGAGTTAGGGCAGTATCGGGCACAAGTTTCAGTGACTGGTCTTCAACTCGATCATTCAATTATAGGTGGTAAAGATTCAAATTTTAATAAAGACGGCCCCAAACCTCTCTTTTATTTACTGAATCCTAATCGTTTTGCGCTGCACCGTATGTGCCGAAAAAATGCCAAGTGCACCCCCTTCTATATTAGACGGTGGATTAGATGGCGCTGTGCCGCCGCCCGGTCCTGCACCACTTTGCAGGTTTAAACTATAATAATAGCCGTAGCTGGTATTTGAGATGCATTGCATTTCAACAAAAACATTGTCACGCGGTTTGATTTTTAAATTATCGTCACCACTACGTAATGGTCGTTGATTTACTTTTC
>CANKZE010000081.1 GCA_947488545.1 Bacteroidota bacterium | reverse complement strand
CGATTGAAGGATACATCAATTTCAATTTTACCAATCGGTTCAAGTCAATTTCATAAAAATCTAGGGTTGGATTGGGTTCTAAAATAACCATTTGCAACTGATAATCAGTCATTAAGCTCATCATCGCATTGGTTGCAGCCAAAATAAAACCTGTTTTTTGAGAATCTAAAATGATATAATTCATTTTGTTTCGCTCTAGCAATTTCCTTAAACTGTCTTTAACTACTAGGCCATTTGGATTTAAACCAACAATTTTATTTTTATAATTATTAGACTTCAAATAATCTTTTAGGCTTGCCTTTTTCGAATCAATAAGCGCAATTAAATTACCATTATTTTTAAATATATGATTCATCATTGACGCTTTAAAATCGTCATTCGTAGGCATCGATTGATAAATATTTGATGATTTTCCAGTTTCTTTAGACAAAGGTGAAAGAATTGGAATTGGATTAGTTCCCAAAGATTGAGCTAAAACATCAATGTTAAACTGGTAAAAAGGTCCTATAATTGCTGATGCATTATCAAATTTACGTTGTTGAATTAAGCTCGGAATTGAAGATGTATTTTTGGTTTCTTCGGAATCGTAAATCTTAATATCGATGTTCAAACCAATGGTTTTTGCAGAATCAATAGCCATCAAAACTCCAGAATAAAAATCCAAAGTCATGTTTAGAAATTTATCTTTTTTAAGTTTGGATGGAAGTGTATTAATGGTATCATTCTCAATTTTTGAAATGTTGAAAGGTAATAAAAAAACCAGCTCTTTTTTGCTACTTGCAGTTGACTTAATAAGTGTTGAAAGTGGTTTTTCAAACAGCGGTTTATTTGCAGAAGCAACATTTATATCAGCCAAAGATTTATTAGGAATAACCAAATTTTGTCCCGCTTTCAATCCTTCGCTTATCAGTGTTGGATTGGCATTTTGTAATTCTTCAATTGAAACGGAATATAATTTTGAAATACTATAAAGTGTTTCTTTAGGCGCGACTAAATGGGAATTATCAGCAGTTGCGAGAACTGTTTTAGCATTTGGAATAATTATAATTGCATCAAGTTGAATTCCGTTTTGAGCATCCGGATTCAGACTGAAAATTTCTGATGGAGTACAATTGTATTTCTGAGCAATTTGAGTAATAGTTTCTCCTTGAACAACTTTGTGTTTTCTATAATTTTGTGCATTTAATGCAAATGAAAATAAGGCTACGAAAACTAAAATTGCTTTTTTAAACATCGTTTTATTTTAAATAAATTGTATTATTCCCACTCAATTGTTGCTGGTGGTTTAGAGCTAATATCGTATACTACACGATTTACACCAGGAACCTTGTTGATAATATCGTTGGAAACTTTCATCAAGAAATCATAAGGTAAATGAACCCAGTCGGCAGTCATACCGTCAGTAGATTCAACCGCACGAAGCGCTACCACTTTTTCATACGTACGCTCATCACCCATTACACCCACACTATTTACTGGTAGTAAAATTGCGCCCGCTTGCCAAACTTTATCATACAATCCCCAAGATTTCAAACCGTCAATAAACACCGCGTCAACTTCTTGCAAGATACGAACTTTTTCTGGAGTGATGTCGCCTAAAATACGAATTGACAATCCAGGTCCAGGAAAAGGATGGCGCCCTAATAACGCTTGGTCAATTCCTAAAGTTGCCCCTACTCGTCTCACTTCATCTTTGAAAAGCATTCGTAGTGGTTCAACAATTTTTAACTTCATATAATCGGGTAAACCACCCACATTATGGTGAGATTTTATTGTCGAAGATGGTCCTTTTACAGAAACCGATTCAATTACATCAGGATAAATGGTACCTTGAGCCAACCATTTTACGTCTTCAATTCGGTTCGATTCATCATCAAAAACCTCGATGAAAACTCTTCCTATTGCTTTTCTTTTAAGTTCAGGATCTTCAATTCCGGCTAATGCATCTAAAAATCGTTTTGAGGCATCAACACCTTTAACATTTAATCCCATTCCTTTGTATTGATCCAATACATTTTCGAACTCGTTTTTTCTTAATAAGCCATTATTAACGAAAATACAATATAAGTTTTTTCCAATCGCTTGGTGCAATAAAACCGCAGCAACAGTAGAATCTACTCCGCCTGAAAGTCCCAATACCACTTTATCATTTTGTAACTTTGTTTTCAATTCAGAAACCATTTCACCCACAAATGCGTTTGGAGTAAATGTTTGAGGAACATCGGCAATTTTAACCAAGAAATTCTCCAACATCAATTTCCCATCTGTAGAATGAAAAACCTCTGGATGATATTGAATTGCATAGGTAGTTTCACCTTCAATTTTGTAAGCAGCAAATTCAACATCATTGGTACTAGCCAACTTTACTCCGTTTTTTGGAAGGACTTTGATACTATCGCTATGGCTCATCCAAACTTGAGAATTTTCAGAAACGCCTTCAAAGAAAAGTTCGTTTTCTTTAATGTAAGATAAATTCGCTCTTCCGTATTCTCTAGTATTTGACGATGCCACTTCCCCTCCACTAAAATGAGCTAAATATTGCGCTCCATAACAAACTGCAAGCATCGGTAATTTCCCTCTAATTTGAGATAAATCTGGGTGTGGCGCATCTTCAGAACGAACTGAAAATGGGCTTCCGCCAAGAATTACTGCTTTGTAACTTGATAAATCACTAGGAAAATTATTGTATGGGAAAATTTCGCAAAAGATATTTAACTCGCGAACTCTTCTCGCAATAAGTTGTGTGTATTGCGATCCGAAATCTAAAATAAGTACGTTGTGTTGCATGTGCAAAAGTAAAGTTGTGTGTTATGTTGTTGTTTAATGAATAGTTATTGAAAAGCAACTATCAATTTAAAGGGCAAATTTAGGAAAATAATATTAGAAAATTAGAATAAACTTATAGCTTAAAATGGAAACTTCTCTGATATTTTAAAATTCAATATCATTATTTTACCTAACTTATTATTTCAAAAATAAATGAAAGTTATATTGCTTTAATGATACTATAAATAAAAAAATATCGTTATAATTGATAAAGAAATACAACTGTAAAAAATTAATTATTTTTATAGCTACTTTAGAAAAAAATATTGAAATTTGTAAACTTACTAAACCTAAACAAAAACTATGTTTTTAAATTTTTTCCTACAATCTACAACTGTCGCTTCAGACACTCTTGCTAATGCTGCTGCAAATGCAAATGCGGCTCCTAGTACTTCAGATTCAGTATCTTATTTAGATTTTCTACTTAAAGGCGGAATAATGATTATTCCAATTATCTTATTGCTTTTCTTTTGTATTTATGTAATTGTAGAGAGATATTTATCAATTAAAAAAGCTACAAAACAGGACGAAAACATGATTAATGATGTTAGAATCCAACTAAAATCTGGTAAAATCGACAATGCCATAATGATGTGTGGTCGTGGAAACACTGCTTCGGGAAATATTATTAAAAGTGGAATTTCAATTATTGGTAGACCAATTAGCGAAATTGAATCGGTGATGGAAAAAACAGCCAATGTAGAAATTGCAGAAATGGAAAAAGGTTTGGGATATTTAGGATTGATTTCTGGTATCGCTCCTATTTTAGGTTTTATTGGAACGATTTCTGGGGTTATAAAAATATTTCATACTATTTCAAATACTGGAAATTTAAATATACAAACCATTTCTGGAGGTTTATATGAAAAAATGATTAGTAGCGGCGCTGGACTTGTGGTGGGTGTAATCGCCTATTCGGCTTACCATTTATTCAACATGATGATTGATCACTTTTCATTGAAAGTTCAAAAACAAACATTAGAAATTATTAACGTAATTCAACAACCATAATATGGCAATTAAAAGAAATAAGCGATTTCACGCTGAAATTCCTACGTCTTCACTTAGTGATATTATGTTCTTTTTGTTTTTGTTTTTTCTGATTATATCAACATTAGCAAATCCAAACGTAATTAAATTGACGTTGCCAAAAGCAGCTTCAAATGAAAGTACAAATAAAGACCATATTAGTTTGTCAGTAACTGAAGATAAGTTATACTACATTGACAAACAGGAAGTTGCTTTTGAAAATTTAGAACAAATATTACTTGAAAAAACTTCAATTTCTGGTGATAAAACGGTTGTTCTTAGAGTTCCAGCCGATAATAAAGTGCAGGATTTAGTTGATTTAATGCAAATTGGCGTTAAATTAAAACTGAATTTTGTAATAGCCACTTCTAAGTAATTTTCTATGATTAGAACTTTATTATTAATTGCTATCGGAGGAGGAATTGGAAGTGTTTTTAGATATTTGACGGCAATTATAGTTCAAAAATATTACGCATCCGTTTTTCCGTTAGCAACTTTAATTACTAATGTTCTAGGTTGTTTTTTAATTGGAATTGCAATTGCTTTACTAGAAAAAAACGATTTGGTAAACTCCAATATCAAATGGTTTTTCATAACTGGATTTTGTGGTGGTTATACTACTTTCTCCACATTTGGCCTTGAAAATATTAACCTTCTACAAAACAACCAATCTGGATTAGCTTTTCTCTATATCGGTTTGAGCATAATAACAGGATTATTTGCGGTTTGGCTAGGGCTAAATATTGCAAAATAAATTTGATAAGAACATGTTAAAATGTTTCTATTTTGTCAAAAAAATGTAACTTCGCATCCTATGAAAAATTTTGACTTCAATAAGATAAAATCGCTTTTATCAAAACCTAAAAAAATTGTAATTGTTCCTCATCGAAATCCTGACGGAGACGCGATGGGTTCTACATTGGGTTTGTATCACTTTTTGTTAAAATTAAACCACGAAGTTGTAGTAATTTCTCCTAATGAATTTCCAGATTTTTTAAACTGGCTTCCCGCATCAGAAAAAGTAATCATTTATGAAAAACAAAAAGTTGACGCTACTAAAATAATCAATGAAGCTGAGTTAATTTTCACCTTAGATTTTAATGCGCTGCATCGCGTGGGAGAAATGGAAATTACTTTACAATCTGCTGATTGTACTTTTGTAATGATTGACCATCATCAAAAGCCAGATGATTATGCAGAATTTACCTATTCAGATACCGATTTTGGTTCAACCTGTGAAATGGTTTATAATTTCATAGAATTTTTAGAACAAACATCACTAATCGATAAAACAATTGGAACTTGCTTGTATACTGGGATTTTAACAGACTCCGGTTCGTTTAGATATCCAAAAACAACAGGCAGAACCCATCGAATTGTGGCTGAATTTATCGATTTAGGCGTTGAAAACACCAACATTCCAAATCTACTTTTCGATAATAATTCTTATAATCGTCTTCAACTACTTGGTAGGGCTTTGCAAAACATGAAGGTGTTGGAAAAATACCACACTTCTTATATATCTTTATCACAAGCGGAATTGGATGAATTCCAACATGTAAAAGGTGATACCGAAGGGATTGTAAATTATGGATTAACAATAAAAGGCATTGTATTTACCGCAATTTTCATTGAAAACAAGGAAGAAAATATCATTAAAATATCTTTCCGATCTCAAGGTGATTTTGATGTAAATCAGTTTGCCAGAGATCACTTTAGTGGCGGTGGACACATCAATGCTGCTGGAGGAAAATCAGATTTGTCTTTACAAGAAACTATCAATAAATTTGAAGAATTAATAACTCAAAATATAAATTTAAATGAAACTAATTAAGAAAATAATTCCTTTATTTATAACTGTTTTATTCGTTTTGAGTTGTAGTCAACAAAAAGCGAGAAGACCGATTTCACAATCATCAGGAACTTTTATGAGAGAATCTGCAGATAGAAATAAAAAACTAATTGCTTCGGAAGAATCAAAAATAGATTCCATCATCAAAAGTAACCCTGAAGCTAATTATATTTCTTCAAAAAAAGGATATTGGTATGTTTATGAAAGTAAAAATGACCAAGATACTTTACGACCTCGAAAAGGAGATATTGCTTACTATAATTATGAAATTAAAGATTTAAGAGGAAATATTATTTATTCTGAAATGGAATTAAAACCACAAGAATACCATGTGGATAAAGAACAAAAAATAATAATTGGTTTGCGCCATGGGATTAAGTTAATGCACAAAAAAGAAAAAATTACTTTCCTATTTCCATCTCATGTAGCCTTCGGATACCACGGTGATGAAAATAAAATTGGAGCAAATCAACCTATAATTTGTACCGTAACTTTAAACGATTTTAAACCTGAAGATAGTAAACCCGCAGAACAAAAATAGAACAAAATGAAAAAGAGAATTGGCTTATTATTGTTGCTTTTTTTATCTTTTATTTCATGTAAAGAGGAACACAGCAATTTAAAAGATGGATTGTATGCAGAAATTGAAACCAATAAAGGAAGTATTTTGGTTCAATTAGAATATGAAAAAACTCCAGTAACTGTTGCAAATTTTGTTACACTTGCGGAAGGAAATAATAGTTTCGTTAGCGAAGAATTTAAAGGAAAGCCATTTTATGATAATGTAAAATTTCACCGTGTAATTGCCGACTTCATGATTCAAGGTGGAGATCCATTGGGCGACGGAAGTGGTGACACAGGCTACAAGTTTAAAGATGAAATTACCGATTTAGTATTTGATAAAGGTGGTTTATTGGCAATGGCCAACTCTGGTCCAGGAACCAATAGCAGCCAGTTTTTTATTACCCATAAAGAAACTCCTTGGTTAAATGGCTTACACACCATTTTTGGTCATGTAGTTGAAAACGGCATGGAAACCGTAAACGCTATTGTTCAAAATGACGATATTAAATCGATTACAATTATCAGAAAGGGAGAAGCCGCTAAAAAGTTTGACGCTGTAAAAGTTTTCAGTAATTTCTTTTCAAATGAAGAACAAACTCTAAAAAAGCAAGCTCAAATAGATGCTCAAAACAAAAAACTCTATTTAGAAAAATACAAACCTATTATTGATGCTAAAATTGCATATTTCGACAAATTAAAAGAAACTTGCTACACAACTAGAAGTGGATTACAATTTGCGATTATTAAGAAAGGTAATGGAAAAAAACCAGTTGAAGGAGCTGATATTTTTATAAATTATGCTGGCTTTTTAGAAGATGGAACTTTATTCGATACAAGTATAGAAAAAGTGGCTAACGAATTCGGAAAACTCGACAAACAAAGATCGCTAGCAAAACAATACATTCCAATTCCTTTTCAAGCCGGTAAAAAAGAAGGAATGATTCCAGGATTTATTGAAGGAATTGAAAATATCTCTTTTGGAGACAAAGCAGTTTTATTTATTCCTGCTAACTTGGGATATGGTGAAGCTGGCGCAGGAACTGTGATTCCACCAAATGCAAATATCATATTCGAAATTGAATTATTAGAAAGCATGCCTAAAAAATAAATTGGGAATAAACCTGAAATCCCAGCAGAAAGCAAAAAAGTAAGGATATTTTTAAAATAAGATAAAATGAAATTTAAAGTATTATTTTTAATGTTATTTGTAATTACAACTTCCATCTATGCACAAAAAGTAGCGAAAGTAGTAGGAACAAAATCGCCTTCAAATTCAGTTCAAAAACCAAAAACAA
>CANKZE010000080.1 GCA_947488545.1 Bacteroidota bacterium | reverse complement strand
TATAGTATCGAGTTCGTACTTATTGAAACAATTACAAGTATTAGGAAGTGTTATTAACAGTAGCAACACCTTACCTATTTTAGATAATTTCTTATTTGAATTAGACAACAAAACATTAACTGTTTCTTCTTCAGATTTAGAAACTACCATGTCTGCAACTTTAGATATCGATTCTGAAAGCAAAGGAAGTGTTGCGGTACCTGCAAAATTACTTTTAGAAATATTAAAAACATTTCCTGAGCAACCGCTAACCTTCACAGTTGAAGAAAATAGCACTATCGAAATTAGTTCCAATTCAGGAAAATACGCATTGGCATATTCACCAGGAAGTGAGTTCCCAAAATCGGTGAATCTTGATAATCCATCTACAACATTAGTTCCTGCAGAAGTTTTAGCAACTGCTATTAGCAAAACTATTTTTGCTGCTGGAAACGATGATTTACGTCCGGTAATGTCAGGGGTTTTCTTCCAATTTTCACCAGAAGGATTAACATTTGTGGCAACAGATGCTCATAAATTAGTTAAATATGCTAGAACTGACGTAAAATCTTCGCAAGTAGCTGATTTTATTATGCCGAAAAAACCTTTGAATATTTTGAAAAGTATTTTAGGTACTTCAGATGCAGAAATTAAAATTGAATACAACGATAGCAACGCCACTTTCTCATTTGACAATTACATTTTAATGTGTCGATTGATTGATGGTAAATATCCAAATTACGAAGCGGTTATTCCAAAAGAAAATCCGAATAAATTAATGATTGACAGAACACAATTTTTAAATTCTGTTCGTCGTGTGGCGATTTTCTCAAATAAAACTACACACCAAATTCGTTTGAAAATTGCTGGTGCTGAATTGAATATCTCTGCTGAAGACATCGATTATTCTAACAAAGCAGAAGAAAGATTGACATGTGATTATCAAGGTGACGATATGCAAATTGGTTTCAACTCGAGATTTTTAACAGAAATGTTGACCAATTTACAATCGGATATGATTATGCTAGAAATGTCATTACCAAATCGTGCAGGAATTTTAACTCCTGTAGACGGATTGGAAGAAGGCGAAACAGTTACCATGCTTGTAATGCCGGTAATGCTTAACAATTAACCAACCAAACCAATATAATGGTCAATTAAATCCGAATTTTCTTAATTGAAATTTCGGATTTTTTTTATTTCAAATGCTAGGTTTATAACCAATTAATTTCTTTGTAACTTTGCCTCTTGATTTTCAAACTATGATTCAAAATGACACCATTGTAGCCTTAGCCTCCCCTTCTGGATCAGGAGCAATCGCTGTTATTCGTGTCTCTGGTAACGATGCAATATCCATTTGTAAGTCGGTTTTTAATTCCGTTTCTGGTAAAGATATCAGCAAACAGAAGTCGCACACTTTGCATTTAGGGCATATTGTGGATGAAGAAAAAGTGATTGACCAAGTTTTACTTTCTATATTTAAAGGAACCAATTCCTATACAGGCGAAAATACAATCGAAATTTCTTGCCACGGCTCAACTTATATTCAGCAACAAATTATTCAATTATTACTTCGAAAAGGTTGCCGTATGGCAAATGCGGGAGAGTTTACCTTACGTTCGTTTTTAAACGGAAAAATGGATTTGTCTCAAGCGGAAGCCGTTGCCGATTTAATTTCTTCTGATAATGAAGCGTCGCACCAAATTGCAATGCAGCAAATGCGTGGAGGATTTAGTAATGAAATTATGCAATTGCGACAAGAATTATTGAATTTTGCGTCCTTAATCGAATTGGAATTGGACTTTGCTGAAGAAGATGTTGCTTTCGCAGATAGAACTCAGTTTAGAGATTTGTTGAACAGAATTGAATTCGTATTGAAACGATTAATTGATTCTTTTGCGGTTGGAAATGTAATAAAAAACGGAATTCCTATTGCTATTGTGGGTGAACCCAATGTTGGAAAATCGACTTTATTAAATGCTTTATTAAATGAAGAGCGCGCCATCGTTTCAGAGATTGCGGGAACCACTCGTGATACCATTGAAGATGAATTAGTCATTGGCGGCATCGGATTCCGATTTATTGATACTGCGGGAATTCGAGATACAGAAGACGTTGTAGAAAGCATTGGAATTAAAAAAACTTTCGAAAAAATCGAACAAGCGCAGGTAGTATTGTATTTGGTTGATGGTTCTCGGTTGTCGGTTGAAGGAAAATTAGACGCCATTCTAGTTGAAGTTGGCAAAACAAGAAATCAGTTTCCTCAAAAACCAATCTTAATTATCATCAATAAAATGGATCTGATTTCACCTGAAATAATTACAAAAATCGATTCTAAACTAACAACCAACAACCAACAACTAACAACTATTTACATTTCAGCGAAGGAAAATATTGGTGTTGATAACCTTAAAAATCAGTTGTTATCATTTGTAAATACAGGTGCTTTACGAAATAATGAAACTATTGTGACCAATACCCGTCATTACGATTCGTTGCTAAAAGCGTTGGAAGAAATTCAGAAAGTAAACTTCGGTTTGCAATCCAATATCTCTAGCGATTTAATGGCAATTGATATTCGAGAAGCCTTATATCATTTTGGAATGATCACTGGAGAAGTTACTAACGACGAGCTCTTAGGAAATATTTTTGCTAATTTTTGTATCGGAAAGTAAAAGCTCTTCCTTTTTTTATATACTTGGTTTTTTGACTCCTAACTGCCGCTGGTAATATTTAAATTATAATAAAAAACTACTCAAAATAAACGCTTTTAGTAATTTTGTTATTAAGTTTTATTTGAAATTGCTTTTACAATTTTAAGTTTAAGAAATCATTCGAATGGGCTTTTATTACCAATGGCCTTGGCAGTAACGTTTCCAATAAATATAACAATTGGGATGCCTATCTATTTTCTAATTGTACAAAATTGTTAAAATCTTAAATCAAAAAATCTAAAATATTAAATCACTACTCCTCTATTTTCTTAACGACTTTTCTGGCGACTTCAATTTTGTACTTTTTGCCCTTCATTTTTTCATCGCGAATATTATGCAATAAATCTTTAACTTTGTTGAATTTAACGGCTGCAAACGAAATGAAATCTTTCACTTCGATTAATCCTAAATCGCCTTTTTCGAGTTTTCCTTTTTGAGAAAAGAAACCTACAATGTCAATTTTATTCAACTTGTTTTTCTTTCCACCACTGATGTAAATGGTTTGAAATTCGGGCGGTTTTGGCAATGAAGTTGAATTTTCAACTTTCAGAGTTTCCATTCCATAATCGATATAATCCATCTTTTTCTCGCTTTCGTGAGCGATAATATAGGCCGTTCCTGAAGCCAACATACGTGCGGTTCTTCCGTTTCTGTGCGTAAATTCGTCTTCTTTTGAAGGTAAATGATAATGAATTACGTGTTTCATTTCTGGAATATCCAATCCACGTGCGGCTAAATCGGTAGTGACCAAGTAGCTCACACTTCCGTTTCTGAACTGAATTAAAGCGCGCTCGCGTTCGTCCTGATCCATTCCGCCGTGATAATAAGTAGCGTAAATTCCTTTTTCGTTTAACGTGTCGCTTATTCGTTCTGCAGCATCACGGTGGTTACAAAATACCAATGCCGATTGTGATTTCAGTGAACAAATCAAGTTGAACAAACTACCTATTTTGTCTTTCTCTTTAGAAACCACTAATTTCATAGACAAATTCGTCCGCTCTTCTTCGGCAGGAATATAATCCAAAATCGTAGGATTAATTACTCTCGTGTATTTTGGGATTTCAATATCAGAAGTGGCCGAAACCAAAACGCGCTTGTTAAGCTTCGTTAATTTCCCAATGATAAATGACATTTGCTCGTGGAATCCCAGTTGCAAAGATTTGTCAAATTCATCTAAAACCAACGTTTGAATTTTGTCCAAACGAAAAGTTCCACGGTCAATGTGATCGGCAATTCGCCCAGGAGTTCCAATTAAAACTGCCGGCGGATTGCTTAAATTCTTAATTTCGGTATCAATGGAATGTCCGCCATAGCAAACGTTTACTTTATAATCGGTTCCCATTTTTTTCCAAACTTGCTCAATTTGCAAAGCCAATTCACGTGAAGGAACTAAAATCAAACATTGCACCGAAAGAATTTCAGGTTGCAACATTTCAAATATTGGCAACAAGAAAGCCAACGTTTTCCCAGAACCTGTTGGCGATAAAAGCAAAATGTTATTGTCGCTCAAAATCGTTTCTTGCGCAGCAACTTGCATTTCGTTTAGGTTTTCAATACCTAAATTGAGAAGTATATTATTGGAATGGTATTTCGTTTTCATTTTGCAAAGGTAAACCCAATTTTGAATTATAAATTATAAATTTTAAATAACCCTAAACTTTTCTTTTGGAGCAAATTGTCCTCTTGTATTTGAAAATGTAATTCCCGCTTTCCATTACAATCTGCGTTAAAAAACGCAGGATTTCCATTTCAATCGGGGCTAAGGGATTAGTCATTTTCTTGCTTTTAATTTTTTGGATATAAATCAAACTGATATTGAAAAATAAACTACATTTGAAAATAAATAAAGTAGGACGCTTGTAATACAAAGCCACCCAATATTGGGTTGATAAGTCTGACTTTGTCAGATAAATAAACGAGTTATGCACAAGCTTTCCCAAAAAACGAAAAAATGAAAACACTTTTAACTTTTTTAGCTTTTATATTTTGTAATTGTATTTATTCCCAGAACTGTAATTGTGAAACATTTATAAAAATAGATTATATAAAAGACATTAAAGTCTATTCAAAACCAAAAGGAAAATTAATATTTAAAGTAAAGAATGATACGTTGAAAGAAGACTTTGTAAGTTTGACAATACTGAAAAAAAGTTTAAGTTATTATTATGTCAGTTTAATAAATGAACAGGTTGGAAAAGAAAGAAAAGGTTGGATTAAAAAAAGTGAGCCTATCGCTATATACGCAAGAAATTATGGAGATACAGAGTTGAATTTATATGAAAAACCAAATGTAGATTCTAAAGTTAAGTTCAAAATAGAGAAATGGTATAACGATATGTTTGAAGTATTAAATTGTGAAAATAAATGGTTATACGTAAAATTAAAAACTGAGGATAAAATATATGAAGGTTGGTTGGAAAAGAATATGCAATGTTCAAATCAATATACAACTTGTAATTAAGCCTGTGCATAACAGCCGTTTCAAGCAATTGAGAGTTTTGTGGGAAGTTCACTTTTGCGTTCCGCAAAATTTTTTATCTTTAACAGAAAATAATCAGTTCCGCATTTCGCAACTGCGTGAAGCGGCAAACGTTAAAGGCAATTAAAATATGACTAGAAAAGCAATAATGATAGGTTCCCCAGGACCAAAGAATACTGTTAATTATTTAAAGGGTGTTGATGCCGACTTACATCACTTTGTAAGTTTTTTAAAATCACCTATTGGTGGTTCTTGGGAGGATAATGAAATTGCAGGACTGTTTAAATGTCCATCTGAAAATTTGATTGAACTATTCCAAAGTACATATACTGATTTCTTACTTGTATATTTTTCTGGCCATGGACATCAAGACTTAAAAGAAACGAATATTGCAATAAACGACTCCGAATCAATTTCTATTTCTCAACTAATTTCGTTGATCAATGTACCCAAAGCGCTTATAATTATTGATACTTGCAGAAAATCCTTAGTTGAAGAATACTCAAGTTTCTCAGGTCCTGAATATTTATCCTTTAAATCAACTTTAAATCAACCAAATTCTAGTGAAAAATACATGCAAATAATTTCTGAAAGTACAAATGGTATTTCTATAGCTTATGCTTGCTCTGTTGGAGAAATAAGTAATGATACAGAATTAGGAGGCGATTATACTTATTCATTGCTAAAAACATCTTTGGAATGGTATGAGAGCCAAAATAACGAAAGCGTATTATCTATAAATGGTGCGAATGATTTAGCTCATCAGTATTTGAAATTCAAATCAAATTTTGATCAGAATCCACAAATTGTAATGACAAATGATAAAGAAGAAAACTTGAAATTCCCATTTGCAATAAAATTAAACAGCCTTTAACAGCGTGCAAGCGCCATAGCCCTGCCGCAGGCGCAACACAGGGCTACGATCGCCTGCACGCAAAACGTTATCCACAATTAAAACCAAATGAAGAAAAAAACAAGAAATATTTTACTTTTTAGCATTACAATATTGGTTGTTCTATTCTTTTTTGGAAGACACAATTTTGGAAACGATAGACAAATTTTTAGAGAATTCGTATCATTAGCAAGTGTTGGAGAAGTAAGCACTGTTTTTATCAAAATGGAAGAAAGAAAAAGTTTCTCTAATCCGATAGTGAATTTTATTTATCAAAGATGGAAGAAAAAAATGTATGCTCGTTTTATTTCAAAAGAAGAAGTTTTTGAAAATACCTCTGGAAACAAAATAGTTAACGACATTTCAAACATTTACCGTGAATATTGGAGAGTTGAAATGATGAAACCCTTGCCAGAAAGCAGAACAGATACTAAACTTTATAATAATATTACTGATTATTTACTATCCAATAAGTTAACAAGTCTTTCAAAAGATAGCTTGCGCAAGAATATTAAAGACGACTCTGTGTTGAAAAAAATAATTGAGAAAGAAGGGTTTAAAGTAGATTTTAAATTCCGAAATGGTTTTCAAGAGCTATTTATTTGGAATAAAGAAAGTGCCAAAAAGTATGAAGTTATCTTACCAAAAGATACTATAAAAACTACTGTTGTTTTTATTGAAAGCTATCATATAAACGGCTACGATGAATTTGCAACTTTTGGCGATTCTCAAGTGGGTGGCTGGGCTATAAAAGAATCTGCAACGCTTTACTGCAATAAAGGTACTTATGATTTAGATTCAGAGAAGTTTGAAGTTTCTTATTTAATACATGAAAGTTTACATTTTACTGATTTAAATAATTACCCGAACTTAAGTGCTGCTGATTTGGAATACAGGTCAAAGGTTATTGAATTGATGTACTGTACCGAAGGAACTATTTATGATCGAATCTCAGAATTTGTGTCAGGCGCAAATAAAGCAAGCAGGGATAACTCCCATCCTTATGCCAATTATATTTTGATTCAAAATCTGTCGAAATTGATATTCAATTCCGATTTCAACTCAGATATAAATCAATGGAAAAAAGTACCAGTAGATAAAATTAATAAAGCTGCATCTTCATTATATGAAACAAGTGAAAATATTCTACGTAGAGATAAAAAATTGAAAAAAATAATATAAACTTTGGCTTGAAAGCGCTAACGTAACTTTCATGGCAAAAATTAAATTAAATTAGTTAAAGGGTGTCAATGTTACCAGTAAATGAAAACAAAAAGACTATTATTCTTCAAACAACAATTTAATGTTTTCGTAAGAATTTTTAAGGGCTTCTTTAATTTGTTCCGGGTTTTTCCATTCTACTTTTTCAATTCCTTCTTCGGCTTGGCCTATAGGAATTCCTTCATAGTTAGAATGCATTTCAAACCAATGGGTGATTTTTAGTTTGTAAACCCCGTTGCGTTTAAAAATGTGATACGTTTTTTGGAGTTTTTTTGAAATTGACAAGTCGTTTACGCCGGTTTCCTCTTCCACTTCGCGCATGGCGGTGTCTTCAATTTCTTCGCCTTTGTTAGTTCCG
>CANKZE010000079.1 GCA_947488545.1 Bacteroidota bacterium | reverse complement strand
GCTAGAATTGTTACAGTAGTTCCACTAATGGTAGCCACAGAAGTATCACTACTGGTGTAAGTAAATGCTCCTGAACTATTTGAAGTTGGTGCAGTTAAAGTAAAATTAGAATCACCAAAGTTCTTTGTAATATTACTAAAAGTTCCAAGAGTAGGAGCGGCAGCAGAAACTGTACTTGAAACGGTAGGAACATTAACCGTAGTTGCTCCAGTGCTAGTTAAGACTATATTTCCAGAATAAGTACCTACACCAGTAGTTTCAGATATACGAACGTAAATTGTTGTAGCTGACACCGATCCTGAAGTTGGAGTTAAAGTTATTGGAGAGCCATTTGTTCCAACATTACTTGCAAAAGTGGAAGATGTGGAAATCTGATATCCAGCAGGTGGATTTATTGAAATATTACTACTTAAATTTGATCCAGAAACTGAAAAACTTGTATTTGCTGATGCAGTACCATAGGTTGTATTTACAGCAACTAAAGTTCCAGTTGTTGCAATAGTAGGAACAGCATAAATCGAATTTGTATTACCCAACACTAATTTATTATTACCTGAAGATAGGGCGATTCCTGTAACAGATTTACTTTGAGCAGCCATTGTGCCAATTGAAGTTATTGCATAGTTTGGTCCGCTAGTATAGTTTCCTAATTCACCAGTTCCAGAAGTTGAATAAGCAGCCCCTTGATTGGAAGCATTCCAATTAAAATCAATTGAAGTCACTGCACCTGAACTAGCTGCGTTAACATTCCACTCAAGATTCACTATTTTAGTTGCATCTGTTACAGCATTAGAGGGAGGTGAAGAAACAATTAATGATAAAGTATTAGAAGTACCTGTGTTTGTTATTGATAAAGGCGTGTAAGAAGAGGTTAAACCAACTGGAAATGAAGTTGCACTATTTCCTACACTATTTTTAACAAGTGCACCTGAACTATTAGTTACTATATAAGATGTTGAAGAAGCATTTGTAGCTGTTGCAGCTTGAAGTA
Source organism: Bacteroidota bacterium (assembly GCA_947488545.1). Lineage (GTDB taxonomy): Bacteria > Bacteroidota > Bacteroidia > Flavobacteriales > Flavobacteriaceae > Flavobacterium. Next base: position 6,977 of record CANKZE010000079.1, on the reverse strand, counting down.
ATGTTAAATTATTTGCACCAAGGGTTAACTTTCCAGAAGTTAAATCTAAATTGGAATTAATTGTTATTGGTGTGGATGCCTGTAGAGTAACTCCAGCAGAATTATTAATCTTTAAGTAATCAAAGGTGTTGGTTCCTGATAATGTTTGTGCAGTACTTCCTGCAAAAACAACTTGTCTGTTACTACAATTAAAGGTTCCATTGTTTGACCAATTACCTGATACACTTAAGTCTCCACCTACGGTTCCTGATAGCGTCAAAGTAGCTCCTGAACTTACCGATACATTTCCTGATACCGATAAAGCACCGGTAGTTTGATCCATATTAAAAGTACCACCTAAAATATTTAAATTACCCGATATTGAAGTAGTTCCATATCCTGAGCCTCCGCTACCTAAATAAATAGTCCCGGCTCCAACGATTAGATCACCTGATATTGTCCAGTTTCCAGAAACATTTCCAGTTCTTGAAATATATCTTCCAGAACTATTCATTGTAAAATCATAAGCCGAAATTGAACCAAAAGAAGACACATCTGAAGCACTAGTAAAAGTATAACTCTTTCTACTGAATGGCATCGTACTGGTAGTACTTACAGTATAATAACGATCCCATGTCGCTGATGTTCCTATGATTAATCCACCACCAGAACCAGGATTTTCAGTTGGTACTGAAGCATAAGCCCCTCCACCAGAGTAGGCAACATAACCAAACCAATTGTAGGCTGTTGGTCGACCTCCTATAACAGACCAAGGAATAGCTATTTCTCTAACATTTCCTCCTGAAGAATTATAGGTCATTCCTGAAGTTGTAGCATTAGACCAACCGTTTGAACCATTAGATGTTCTATATTCTTGATAACTATCTTTAAAATAAACCACTAAATCAGCTCTAAAAGGTAAATTAGCAAAACTAGAATCATCATAATTGTTTCCTACCAAAGTTCCATCTGAATTAGTACCGCCATTTACAGGAACTATGGGTGATTTATCTAAATATAGAATAGCGCCTTGAGTGGTGTTTGCACCAGAAATCCCTACATACAAATTAGAAGCATCAGAAGTCATATACCAGGTACCCGTTGAGCTACTTTGCTGATTATTCCCATTAGTATGAGTGCCGTATTCATTTGACGCGATGGTACCATTTATAGGGTTTGTGGTTGTGGAAAAATCATCCACATAAATAGTTGCACCTGTTCTATATATTTGTATTTTATTTACATTATAATTATTGACAGTTATTGTCCTTAAAGTTTTAGTGGTGCTAATCGTGAAAGGTGACCCAGGTGCTGCACTCCATGTTGAGCCATTGTCACTAGAAATATTCACTTGATATGCCCCAGAAGTTGTACTTGCAGTAACATAAAATGATATTGTTCCAACTCCTCCTGATATTGTTGGTGTAGTTATTTGAGATCCTGTATCATTTTTAAGTTGCGCAGATTTTGATCCTGAATTTACACCTGAATTACTTCCACTTCCTGCAAGAACATTTGTTATACTCCAAGTTCCTGATCCAAGGGTTACATTTACAGTACCGGTTGGATATGAAGAAGGTAATCCACTCTCAAAACCTTCAGTAACTTGCCCCATCACATCATTTACTCCAAAAAATAATAACAAAATACCTAATATTAGTGGTTTTGGGGAGAAAAAACTAACGCTAGAGTTTAAAATTTGAAAAAACGTAATTAATCTAAATTTTTGTAATTTTATTTTCATAACTTAATGCCAATAGATTGAAACTAAATTCTTTGGTAATAATAAATTCGATAAATTTTTAAAATTCAAATATACAAAATTTCATAATTAAATTTATAATTGAATTATTTTTATGTTAATTTTTTATGTATTATATAAATTATTTAGAATAATTTGTTTAAAGTCGTTTATATACTATTCAAATTATCAAAACTAACAAGGTTAAAACATACAATTTCTGTTATTCAATTATTCTTTGAAAAAAAATGTGATGTTTGATTTTTTTTATAATGTATAAATATTAATTCAACTTATTAGTATAATATATTTTATAAAAAAAGCCCCAACTTTCGTTGGGGCTTTTTAAAAAATTTAGAAGTTATTTTTTTTAAAAAATATATCTAGTGATAAAAATACCGTCTCCATCTCCTTTACCAGCATCACTTTCTACACCACTCACAATACTAAATAAATCCCAACCTTCACTGCTGTATTTATTTAACATAGAAGTTATCATAGCATCATTTGAAGCGATATTTTGAAAGTTAATACCAACAAAACTGTAAAAATTGACCAAAGTAGATTCTTTTAAATCGTCAATTTTTACATCACTTCTGTCTTTATCCGTTTTTTCTTTTCCCTCTTTAGATCTGATAGTAGTAAATTGGGTATAATCAACTTCTGTTCCGTTTTCATAACCCTGAGGTCGAGAGTTCAAATCTCTCTCTCGCTACAAAAAAACCTCTAACAAACGTTAGGGGTTTTTTAATATAATCTAGCTTCATTTTTAATTATTAGGTTCAAATAAACCAATTTGCCTATTCATTTCATTTAATCTTTCTTTAGAATCTTTGGTGTTTATTAAGGTTACAATTGCAACTCTTTTTTCTTTAACAGCAACAAATTCAATGCAATACTTGTTAATCTCAGCTGATATAACATCAGAACCAGCAAGAGTATAAACGTCTTCAATTCCTTCCAATAAAGCGTAAGAAACATCTCTTAAATTATAGGTTTCACCAATATTGTAATCAATTCCAAATATAGGAAGCTCAAAAATATGTTGGCTTTGAATTCCATCCAATGGCGTTGGTTTGTTCTCAAAATAGTTCAGTCCTCTTTGAATAGTTTTGTCTTTATAGGAAACGTCTTCTTCCAGATTGTATTTATGTGAAAGAGCAGAAGTAATCATTTCTTTTAATCTAATTTCCTCTTTATTCTGAGCGATAATATTTGAATTTAGTACAAATACCAATACCAATGATGCAATTATTTTTTTCATGATTAATCATTTAAATTATTAATGTATTTTGGAGTTTGATGTTGTTTAAACGTCCATTTTTTATTTATTGCAACTGAAACTACTCCAATTGTTATTCCTAAACAATGACACAAATGTGAAATAGAATCACTATTGCCCAACGAAGTAAACTCATAAAAAGAGAAAAAAAGTAAAACCCCAATATTGAATTTCGGGAACGATTTTCTGGTCAATAATACTCGTGCCAACAATAAATAACACAATCCAGATATTCCAATCATTGGAGTGGTAATGTTTAATAATACCAATGGAAATAGGATAAATGAAATTAAAAGTGATAATTTAACTAAATTATTTAATCCTAAATTGCTGTTGTAATCTGGTAAAATTACTAATACCATAAAAAGTAAATTATATAATAAATGTTCCAAACCTGAATGAATGAAAGGGCTAAATAATGGATTGTATATAAATAAAGTTGATGCAATTTCGCTTGAAAATATTGCGAAAAATAATATGTAAATTAAATTTAAAGCCAAAATGATTGTTGTTAATTTGATAAACAATTTTAATTTCAATTTGTAATCAAATTGTTTTAAACTATTTAATAATGATTTAGTTACCATAATTATTTTATATTAATAATATTAAAAGAATGATTTTAGTATTCCTAATTGAGTTACGAAAACCCAATTGATTTTTTTTTGTTTTTACGAAAGTTCAGTTCACTTTCAATATAATTTTTGAAATTTTCTTCAGTAGATTCTACATTTTTAAATAGGATCTGTTCGACTAAAAACTTCTTTTTTAAATTTTGAATTTGGCCACCAGTTAAATGATGTTTATTGCTAATTTCCAACAAAAGAGAATCGCTATAATTTGGAAAATGACTTTTCAAAATTTTAAATCTAGTTTCATTTTCTGGCTCATCCAAATGGAGTTTGTATAAAATACGTCTATCAAAAGCCTTATCAATATTTTGAATTAAATTAGTAGTTGCTACGAATATGCCCTTAAAATCTTCGAGTTCTTGCAATAAAATATTTTGCATTGTATTGTTCATTTGATCTACAGAGGATTGAACATCATTGCGTTTACTAATTAATGCATCACATTCGTTGAAAAATAATATTGGCGTTTCTCCATAAAATTTTAAGGCTTGCCTATATTCGTTAAAAACTCTTTTTATATTTTTTTCGCTCTCCCCTACCCATTTTGATTTAATCGAAGCTACATCAACCAGCAACAACATTCTGTTATTTAATTTGGCAATTTGTTTAACAAGCTCTGTTTTACCTGTTCCGGGCAAACCATAATAAAGCATAGATAATCCAGGGTTAATAGCATTTTCTTCAAATCTTTGCATTACTTCTGTAAATGAATTGGAAGTCAATAATAAAACCTCATCTATAGATTTTTGGGTATCGGTATTGAAATATAAATTGGTGATCCCTAAACTTTCTGGCGCAATCAAGGTGCTGTATTTTGGAGAGAAAGTACTTTGTTCTGATTTATTTATATCAAAATTAATATGTTTTTTTAATTTCTCTCCGGGCAAAACAATTGAAAAATCAATAAATCCTGGAACCTCAAATTCTAAATAACCATCTGTAAATAATTTAGATTTTTCTGTTGAAACTCGTTGTTTGAATCTAAAGTGTAAATTGGATTCATCATCAAAATAATCTAATATCAAATCCAAATCAAACTCCTGAACTCCATACTGAGCATAGGCAATTACGTAAAATAGAATTACTTTTTCAAGTTCATTTAAATCTTCATTGTCAAATATTTCTTTAATCAATTCAAACTGTTTGAATTTATGAACGTAATTAATTAATACATCTACAACATAATCTTTTTCAACGGTCACTAGCACATTATTTATGTAGGATCTAATGTTTAAAAAGGCTTCATTTTGGTTTTCTGGTATTTCAATATTTAGCTTTAAAATATCGTTGTAAATAACTGCATCTATTACTTCTTTTGAAAAAACATATTCATTGGTTGGCTTAGAACTTCTTCTCATTGTTGATCGCAGTAGACCTTTCGATTTCCATTGATTTAACTCTTCAATTGTTTGCATGAACTGGAGTGGTTTGAAACCTAAACTTTTCATTATTCTTGTTACAGAATAAGATTCTCCACTCAATTGATCGCAAATGATAATTGAAAATACAGCGGCAACTTTATTATCAATAGCGAAAAAATTAGCTATAGAATTCAAATCAGATTCTAATTTTTGTTCAATTTCAGGATTTTGAAAAATAAATTTATCCTTATAATCATATATTTCACTTACGCATTTTAGCAATGAATTGTCAATTAATTTTTCCATAGTTATTAGAGTTTAGTTAGATTGTTTTGTAGTGTTTATTCTACTTACATATTAGAAATTATTTGCTGCTGAAAATTAAAATAGTGAGTAACTAATATTGCAACGTTATTTATTAAAGAAATATTTTAAAGTGTTTAATTTATTTTTAAAATTTATTCCGTTTGAAAGATCCAAAGCCTTAAATTGTGCTTTTTAGCAATTTCAATCATGTTTTTGGTGCCTTTGCTTTTACCATCCCAGAAGGCGATTAGACCATTTGCGTGTTTTGCCATTTCAATATTTCGTTTTTCACCTGCAGCCTTACCGTAAAATTGCCAATTAGGAATAAATTTTTTGACTGAAATACCATTTGCAATGGCGAATTTTTCACCCAACTGATCAGCGCCTTTAGAGTTGCCGCTAATTATTTCGGTGACGGGATTTTTAGAAATAATTGAACCACACTTTTGAAATAATAATTCTTCATTGTTAAAATTTCTTGACCCGGCAATAATTATTTTTAGTTTCATAGATATTTATTTAGATTTATAATGTTGAATTTTTATTGATTTGTAGTTATTAAGTGTAATTGTGTTTATTAAATAATTATAAGTTGATAGGATATTTGAATTTTGATAAAATTGTTGGCGCAAGTTGTTAATTTGAATGAAATTTTTTAATAGGTTTGAAAGTAATATTGTCTTTAGAGGCAAATAATATTAGGTAGCCTGGCTGGTTTGGAATTTTGTTGATAAGTGTTAAAAGGTGGGATTTTGTTAATTTAGTGTCAATTTGCATGGAATAATTGTAGCCTGTTTTGTTTTTTGAGTTTGGTGAAGATTTGATACGTTTACGAATTGGTGTAAAAAGTAAAGTTTCGTTTTGAGAGGGAATAAGGATCATAAGATTAGATTTTGAGATTAATATTCGACAAAAATAATTAACAAGACCACATTAAAATGTGGTTAAATGTTTTACATTTGTAACATGGAAAGAATACTAAACATAAAGCAAATCAGGATTGAACTAATTTGCCAAAAGATCAGACAAGGTGCTTCTAGCGAAGAAATAATCGAATATGTAAATAAGAAAATTAATAGTAAAATTAGCAATGAAGTAAACTATGGCAAAAGAACTTTTGAAAATGATCTTAAATCAATTCGAGAAGGTGATTTTATGTTTAGTAACAATATTAAACCTATAGGAGATTATTATTTCTTTATTTCATACAAAAAATCAGAAAACAAATATTACTTTAACGAAGCCCATGAAGAACCAGAGTTTGATGAAATAACAGAGGACGAACGTTTGACAATACCTTTTATTATAGGAATATTAAAACAATATGAAAGTTTGCCTGCCGTAAAAAAAATAATAAGTAGAATTGATGATTTATTTGAAATTGATTCAAACAATAAAACCACTTTTTTTTCACCTCAACCAAAATTAATCGAAGAAGACAAAACAATCAAAAAAGCAATTCAATTATTAAAACATATTAAAAATAAGGAATGTGTTGAGTTTAATTACATAACTGTTCATAAATTAAATACAAATTCAGAAACTAAAAAAATCAAAAAAGTTACTCCCATTCAAATAAGAATCCATGATAATTTATATTATTTAATTGGTTTTGATTTAGAAAAAAAGGAATTATATAACTTTAAAATAGATCAAATTTTTAACAAAATTGATGC
>CANKZE010000078.1 GCA_947488545.1 Bacteroidota bacterium | reverse complement strand
TTATGGTTACGGATATGGTGAGGATTCAGAAGATAAAAAACCGAGAAGTAAAAGTATATTGAGATGGTTTAAAAGAAAATAACATTTGATTATTTAAAGAAAGAATTTCTTTCAATCGCTGTTTTGAGTTGTTTCTCCGACTTGATAATTATTTTATTTTCAAAAGCGTTTACATGTTTCATATGATGAACATCGGAACCTACAAAATCAATCAAATTTTCTTTCAATAAAAAATCTGCTGCTTTAGCAACTTTGTCGCCATAATAACCAACAGCTGAAAGTAAATTCAATTGAAATTTTACCTCTAAATCCTTTAATGTGTGGTACATTTTTGTATTCTGATGATAAAATAAATAGCGCTCTGGATGTGCCAATAAAGGTTGGTATCCTTTGAGTTGTATTTCAAAAATAATCTCTTTTAATGCCAATGGCGGATTTAGATAGGACATTTCAATTAATACGATATTATCTTTGATTGTCAATAAATGTTCTGTTTGCAAACGAACAAGGAATGCCTCGTTAATCATGTATTCTGAAGCACAACTTTGAAGCATGGATTGCAGCGGTTTTTCTAAATCCTGTTTTGTAGATTGAAAAGTTTCTATAATTCCATTTGTAGTATTTTCCCAAATTTCGGGAAGTGTATGCGGAGTAACGATACAATTTGAAAAACCAATTTTATGTAATCCGTCTAATAATTTTGTAGTTTGTGAAATGTTTTCAGCGCCATCGTCTATTCCTGGCAAAATATGAGAATGGATATCCACATATCCAGTAGGAATTATTTCTGAAAGTCTAGGCTTGGATTTAAATATTGAAAACACTTGATTAATTTTTACAAATATACTGTATAAACAGTTACCACGAATTGATATTTTTATTGTAATTTCAATTGTCGAAAACATAGGAACTTACTTTTATAAATAAACAATTTTAGTACATTTGTAAAATGGAATTTTCTTCAAAACTATTAGAAGCCGCAGTAAACGAAATGGCTCAATTGCCAGGAATTGGTAAAAGAACGGCATTGCGATTAGTGTTGCATTTATTAAAACAGCCAAAAGAACAAACTGTTTTTTTATCAAATGCATTGACCTCATTTAGAGAAGAAATAAAATTTTGCGAAAGCTGTCATACTATTTCTGATGTTGCAATCTGTGAAATTTGTTCTAATTCCAAAAGAAACCATCAATTGATATGTGTTGTAGAAGATGTTCGCGATGTTATGGCAATTGAAAATACGGGGCAATATCGAGGAATATACCACGTTCTAGGAGGAAAAATTTCACCAATGGACGGAATTGGACCAAGTCAATTGAAGATTAATTCTTTGGTTGAAAAAGTAAATTCTGGAAAAGTAGAAGAATTAATATTTGCGTTAAGTTCCACCATGGAAGGAGATACAACCAATTTTTATATCTACAAGCAAATAAAAGACAGCAATATTGTTACTTCGACAATTGCAAGAGGAATATCAGTTGGAGATGAATTAGAATATGCCGATGAGGTTACATTAGGTAGAAGTATTTTGCAAAGGATACCTTTTGAGAATACGTTTAAAAATAATTAAAATTGAATCAATTATAAATGGAAATTACTAAAATTTGTTGCATTGGGGCTGGTTATGTTGGCGGACCTACAATGGCCATTATCGCCCAAAAATGCCCACATATAAAGGTTACAGTTGTTGACTTAAATGGCGATAGAATTGCTGCTTGGAACGATCCCGATGTAGATAATATTCCAATTTACGAACCTGGATTAAGCGAAATTGTAGCCGAATCAAGAAATAGAAATTTGTTTTTTTCAACTGATGTTGAAGCTGCAATTGATGAAGCCGAAATGATTTTTATTTCTGTAAATACTCCCACAAAAACCTATGGAGCAGGGAAGGGAATGGCATCTGATTTAAAATATATTGAACTTTGCGCAAGGCAAATAGCGAAGGTGGCAAAAAACGATAAAATTGTTGTTGAAAAATCAACTTTACCAGTAAGAACCGCCGAAGCTGTTAAAAGTATTTTAGACAATACTGGGAATGGTGTAAAATTTCAAATTTTATCCAATCCTGAATTTTTGGCTGAAGGTACCGCAGTTTCCGATTTGCTTAACCCTGATCGAGTATTAATTGGTGGTGACCCTTCTGAGGAAGGTCAAATTGCAATTCAAAAGTTAGTAGCTATTTATTCAAAATGGGTGCCAAGCCAACAAATATTAACTACCAATTTATGGTCGTCAGAGCTTTCTAAACTTACGGCAAATGCCTTTTTAGCACAACGTATTTCATCTATTAATGCAATGTCGGAATTATGTGAAAAAACTGGTGCCGACATCAATGAAGTGGCCAGAGCAATTGGAATGGACAGTAGAATTGGACCTAAATTTTTAAAAGCCTCAGTAGGTTTTGGAGGTTCATGCTTTCAAAAAGACATTTTAAATTTGGTTTACATCGCTAAATCATTTGGTTTAAATGAGGTTGCCGACTATTGGGAACAAGTAATCATTATGAACGATCACCAAAAAGATCGTTTTGCTAAAAATATAATTACCACACTTTACAATACAATATCAGGAAAGAAAATTGCTTTCTTAGGTTGGGCATTTAAAAAAGATACCAATGATACCCGAGAATCAGCGGCAATTTACGTAGCCGATTATTTGTTGAAAGAAGAAGCGAATATTGCAGTTTATGATCCTAAAGTGTCTGAAAATAAAATTTTAGCCGATCTCGATTATTTAGAATCAAGAAAACCCGAACTTAATAGAAAAGGAATTCAATCTTTTGAAGATTCTTATTCAGCTTGCAAAAATGCACACGCTATTGCAATATTAACCGAGTGGGACGAATTTAATTCTTACGATTGGCAAAAAATATACGATAATATGGAAAAACCAGCTTTCGTATTTGATGGAAGAAATATATTAGATCGTAAAAAACTAACAGAAATTGGTTTTGTTTACCAATGCATCGGTAGCTAAAAAAAGCTACAAAATTTATATGAAGAAAATATTAATAACAGGAGGTGCAGGTTTTATTGGCTCGCATGTGGTTCGTAGGTTTGTAAATAAATATTCAAATTATCATATTTACAATCTAGATGCATTAACCTATGCAGGGAATTTGGAGAATATTGCCGATATTGAAAACAATGAAAATTATACTTTCGTAAAAGGCGATATTGTTGACGAACAATTTATTGCAACCTTATTCGAAACGCATCAATTTGATGGCGTTTTGCATCTTGCTGCCGAATCTCATGTAGATCGTTCTATTGAAGATCCGTTGTCATTTGTGAAAACGAATGTTATTGGCACAATGAATTTGCTAAATGCAGCCAAAAAACAATGGAAAGGAAATGAGGAAGGAAAGCGTTTTTATCACATTAGTACCGATGAGGTTTATGGGAGTTTAGGTGCCGAAGGGTTATTTACAGAGACCACTTCCTATGATCCAAATTCTCCATATTCTGCATCAAAAGCTAGTTCGGATCATTTTGTTCGCGCCTATGGTGAAACTTACGGTTTGCCTTATGTAATTACAAATTGCTCGAATAATTATGGTCCAAATCATTTTCCTGAGAAATTAATTCCACTATTCATTAATAATATTATCAATAATAAGCCGCTTCCAGTTTATGGAGATGGTAAATACACAAGAGATTGGTTATTTGTAGAAGACCACGCTGTTGCAATTGATTTGGTTTTTCACGAAGGTAGAAATCATGAAACGTATAACATAGGTGGGTTTAATGAATGGCAAAATATTGATTTAGTGAAATTACTTTGTCAGATAATGGATAGTAAATTAGGACGTGAACCAGGTACTTCTTCGCAATTAATTACATATGTAAAAGACCGCCCAGGACATGATTTAAGATATGCTATCGATGCCTCAAAAATCAATAAAGAACTGGGATGGAAGCCGTCAGTGACCTTTGAACAAGGTTTGGAACGAACAGTAAATTGGTATTTAAATAATGAACTTTGGCTCAAAAATGTAACTTCTGGCGAATATGCCAATTATTATAAAAAACAGTATTCTTAGAATGCTGTTTTTTTTATCTTCTGTTTTTCAAAAATAGTTGAATCAACCTAACTCCACTGGTAATAATGAATGGAGCTACTATCCCTAAATATGGTTTATTTATTAAAATAGCAATGTAAATTAATAAACTTATTATACAGAAAACACTAGAATATAATAGCCATTTTTTGTTGTTTTTTATTTCAAAATAAATTAAAGCAAACAACATTGGATTGAATAACAAGACGTTATAATTATTAACTAGTTCTCTGTGCAATGAGTAAAATCCTGCAAAAATAAAGAACAACCCAAGTAATCCCAATAAAACGAAATAAGCTTTATAAATTGAAGGTTTGTTTAGAAGAATTACTATTAAAAAAAACAGACAAAAAACATAAAAATTATTCCACCACGAAAATGGAATTTCTGTTTTTTCAACTTCTAATATTTTATTACTTTCCTTACAAATAGGCTGATTATCAACCTTTAAATCTTTGATGTTATTATAAAGCTCGGAAGGCAAAAACAGTTGTTCGCTTTTCAAATCAACTTTATTTCCAAAAATAATACTGGTTCCTAATTGCGTGTAAAAATGATTATTAAAATAGGGGTAAAGTATTGTTCTACAGGTTTGAGCATCGCTTGAATTTATTCCAATAACAGGTTTTCCAATTATTTTATTTATAGTATTGATAACCATTGTGGTGCAATTTTTATCAATAAATTTATAAGTATAAAATCGCTCATCCGATTGTAAAGAAGCGTTTAGATAATCAAATAGAGCTTGTTTTTTTTCTAGTGATAAGTTTAGTACTTGCTCGTCAATACTTCTTTTTTCATATAAATATTCTTGAAAAAACTCTTCAAAAGTGCAACTGGTTTCCAAATATTGTAAGTCTCCTTTTACAAATTTCAAGTAGAAATTTGGAGTACTAAAATCAAAAGTTCCGTAGTTATAAACTTGATCGACAAAGTTGGTTGTGTCTTTAATTCTAATTGCGGTGTGGCCAAATAAAGAATAAATTTCCGATCCAGTTCCACAAGTCAAAATACTAACTTCGGCATTGTTAGAAAGAGTAATTTCCTGACTATTTACCTTGATTGTAAACAGCGATAGGAGTAAAACTAATACTATAGCAAATTTTCTATTGCACATAAAACTATAATTATTGTCCAAAAATACTTAAATCTACTTTGAGTGAGAAAATATTCGAATACAATGCAGCACTTTGATCACCTAAATCAGTTAATGCATAATCAATTTGAATCCCTTTGTATTTAAATCCTAAACCCACATTGGGTTGAAAAGCAACTTTTTTAGAATTGTCAATTTGAACTACATTTTGAAAATTACCAACACCAGCGCGTACGAAAACTAAATCGGTGTAACCATATTCAAATCCTAAAGCTGGATCAATACTTAAACCATTTGTGGAGAAAATTTCATTGGTTTTTGTAAAACTCATATTCAAATTGGCTGCAGCCAAGAGACTAGTTTCATTATGGAAATCAATTTTTTTTGAAATTCCTAATTGGGCTTTTGGTAAAGTAATTTCAGTGTTTTCAGGCAATGCTTGATTTTGACCCGTAACCGCATCTTTAATTGTGTTGAACTCGGTTTCATTAATTGCCCAAACATTATAAGTAGTTGTAATGTCTCGAAGCATTAAACCAAATTTCCAATCGTTTTTTTCAAATTGCAATCCAGCGTCAAATCCAAATCCCCAAGAACTCGCAAATTTCCCAATAATTCTTCTTATTATTTTTGAATTTACTCCATATTGAAGTCCAGATAATTTCAATTTTCTTGCATAAGAAAAGGTAACTCCATAATCGGCAACTGAAAACAAACTTATTCTGTTGTAATCTACATTTCCTTGGCTATCAATTAATTGCGTGGTATTCATGATGTTGTCAACTCCAAATCGAATAACCGAAAATCCCCAAGCACTTTCATCGTCAATAGGAGTTGCATAGGCAGCATAGTCGTATTGTGCAATATTTGCAAAATAACTTGCATGCATTAAAGAAGCCTGTTTTCCTTCTAACCCAATTAATCCCGCCGGATTCCAATAGCCAGAATTCACATCATTTGAACTAGAAGTAACCGCATTAGACATTCCCAAAGCAGCCGCGTCAACACCAATATTCATAAATTCATTGGAATATTTCCTTGCCGTTTGAGCAAAGTTAATTGTGGTTACAACGAATAATAATATGAAGAATTTATTTTTCAAATGGGCTTTATTTGCAACAAAAATCGGTGTTGAAATTTTCATCAAAAATATACATTTTTAACGAGTACCAATCTCTGTTTTTAATTTACTTAAAAATTCTATTCTAAAAACGTACACGACTATAACTTATTGTATTAAATTTGCTTTCTTTGTTACTTTAAATCGAAACCAATGAACATAAAAAAACACATTCCAAATTTAATTACCCTTCTAAATTTATTTAGCGGTTGTATTGCTTTGGTTTATGCTAGTGAAGAAAATTTTGAAATGGCTTTCTTTTTTGTTTGCCTAGGAATTTTCTTTGACTTTTTTGATGGTTTTTTTGCACGATTATTGAATGTTTCAAGTCCGTTAGGATTGCAATTGGATTCATTAGCAGATATGGTTACAAGTGGCGTTGTTCCCGGTTTTGTGATGTTTAAAATGTTGACCAACTCAGTATGTTCAGATCCTTCATTGATTTATTTACCTTATTTGGGTTTCATTATTACTTTAGGCTCTTGCTATAGATTGGCTAATTTTAATATCGATACTCGTCAAACGGATTCTTTTATTGGTTTACCAACCCCTGCAAATGCTATATTTATTTTGAGTTTGCCTCTAATATTAAAAAATACAGATTCCTTAATTCTACTTGAATTATTGACAAATTGTTGGGTTTTACTAATGGTAACAATTGTTAGTGCATTTATATTAAATGCTGAAATCCCTCTCTTTGCATTAAAAATCAAGAAATTCAATTTTAAGGATAATGCTTTACAAATTGTATTCTTATTGATTTCTCTACTATTATTACTAGTATTTAAATTTTCAGGAGTCGCTTTGATTATTGTCTTTTACGTAATGTTGTCTGTGATTATGAATTTGATTACGGTTAAAAAAGCTTAAAAATTTTTAACCATATAAGTGATATAAGTTAATTTAAGTTTTAAAAATTAAAGGAATTTGGTTTGGATTTTGATATTTAGAATACAACCTCTTTATCATTTTATACGGCATTATATGTCTGATATGGTTAAATATTTTTTATTTCAAAAATAAACCTAAACTTAATTTATATGCTCTTATATGCCTTATGTGGTGAAAATTTTTATTTGAAAAACTAACTAAAATCCCAATTTATATAGACTTATATGCCTTATATGGTAAAAATTAAACTAAAACTCCAATTTCTTTTTTCGTAATTCAAAATTCTGACCAAGGTAAACTCTTCTAACCATTTCATCTTCAACTAATTCTTCAGGAGTTCCTGCTTTTAGAATTCCACCTTCAAACATCAAGTAGGTTTTGTCAGTAATAGCTAATGTTTCTTGCACATTGTGATCGGTAATCAAAATCCCGATATTTTTATTTTTTAATTGCGCTACAATTCTTTGAATGTCTTCAACGGCAACTGGGTCAACACCAGCAAATGGCTCATCTAAAAGGATAAATTTAGGATCGGTTGCCAAACATCTTGCAATTTCTGTTCTTCTACGTTCACCTCCAGAAAGCAAATCACCTCGATTGGTTCTAATGTGGTTAAGGCTAAATTCTTCAATTAAACTCTCCATTTTTGCCTCTTGTTCCGCCTTGGTGTAGTTAGTTAATTGCAAAACACTCAATATATTATCCTCAACACTCAGCTTTCTAAAAATCGAAGCTTCCAGTGCCAAATATCCAATTCCTTGCTGTGCTCTTTTATACATTGGACAATCAGTAATATTCATATTGTCAAGATAGATATTTCCAGAATTTGGT
>CANKZE010000077.1 GCA_947488545.1 Bacteroidota bacterium | reverse complement strand
ACCATTACGGTAAACCCTATTATCACTCCTGCATTTACGCAAGTGGCAGCGATTTGCTCGGGAGCAGATTTATCGCCTTTACCAACTAGTTCAACGAACGGTATTAATGGAACATGGTCGCCAGCAATGAATAATACGGCAACAACAACGTATACTTTTACGCCAATAGCTCGTCAGTGTGCTACAACGGCAACAATGACCATAACCGTGAACCCGAATATCGCACCAACATTTACGCAAGTGACCCCAATATGTGCTGGAGCAACCTTAGCCGCATTGCCAACCACTTCAAATAACGGATACACAGGTACATGGTCGCCTGCAATGAATAATACAGCAACCACAACGTACACATTCACCCCAACTGCAGGGCTTTGCGCAACTACGGCAACAATGACGATTACTGTTAATCCATTGCCGCTGCCGCCAACGGGAACCATTACGCAAACTTTCTGTGCGAATATTTATCCTACTTTGCAGAATATTGTGGTGACTCCAGCTAACGTCAATTGGTTTAGTTCACTCACAAGTTCAACACCATTGCCAATAACCACCAATTTACCAGTGGGTTCAACTACTTATTACGCTTCACAATTTGATGCTGTAACTGGTTGTTCAAGCAATGGAAGATTGGCAGTTTTAGCGACGGTACTACTTGAAAATACGCCGTCAACATTGACTGATCAAACGTTTTGTAGTACGGATTTAAAAACACTTGCAGACATTAAAACGAATGGCTTGAATATAGTTTGGTATTCTTCTGCAAGTGGAGGAACGCCATTGTTGGGTAGCTATGTATTAACGTCCAGTCAAAGTTTGTATGCTGCGATTTATAATGCTACCACAGGTTGTGAAAGCCCAATTAGACAAATGGTTCAAATTACAATTATCAATTGCCAATTGGTTGCCAATAATTTATTGACTTTAAATGATAATAGTTTAAATGACAATTTGAAAATTGAAAACATTGAGAATTTCCCAATTAACCAAATAGAAATTTACAATCGTTTTGGAGAATTAGTTTGGAAAACAGAATATTATAATAATGATAGCAACACCTTCAAAGGAAGAGCCAATGTGAGTGGTGTATACCAAAAGGATAGTGATTTACCAACAGGGACTTATTATTTTCTATTGAAATATTATGACTCTTATCGAGGAAAATACACGGATTTGAAATCATTTTTATACATTAATAATAATAACTAAGGGTCCCTATGAAAAAGTATATAATTGCATTTAATTTACTAGTTAGCGTATTGGTTTTTTCACAATCGGATCCTAAGCTTTCAATATTTAGTTACAATCCGCTGCAATACAATCCTGCCTATGCGGGCGCTTTTGACGGACTTAGCATTACAGGAATTTATAGTTCACAATGGGTTGGTTTTGAGGGTGCTCCAAAAACAATATTTTTCTCGGCGCATTCTAATGTGATCCAACGCGAAATAGGAGTAGGAGTGAATATTACTAGTGATAAATTAGGTCCAGTTCAAGAAAATCAAATTGTAGGTAATTTTGCTTACAATATATTCTTAAACGACGAGCTGAGTTTGAATTTAGGATTAAAAGCGGGGTTAAATAATTTTAATTTAGACTACCGTTTACTAACCATTGAAAACCCTGAAGAAGCGGGTATTTTTAATGGTAGCTTGAACCAATATTCGCCAATTGTAGGAGCTGGTTTTTACTTGTCTAACCCAAGTGGTTATATCGGTGTTTCGGTTCCAAATCTGTTAAAAACAAATTACATCACGGGATCTCAAATTTCAATTGCAAATACAAAACCCAATTACTTTTTGACTGCAGGTTACAAATTTGATTTACAGAATGAGATTTATTTAATTCCAAATATTTTAACCAGAGTTACAGCTGGGGCGCCAATAGCCAATTTGATTTCTTTAAATTTAGATTATCAAAAAAATATATTGCTAGGAATGAACGTACAGCCAACCTCTAGTTTTGGAGGTTTTTTCGGATACCGATTTGAAAACAATTTGTCCATTGGTTACGCTTATGACTCGGCTATAAATAATTTTAGTACCGTATCGGGTGGAATTCACACGTTTTATATGAACTTCCGAATAGACGAACTTTTATCCAATCGTTATGGATTCGGCACGTTTTAGTAGAAGTCAGAATTAGTAAATTAGAACCTTTAATTAATTTTAAAGGTTTTTTTATTCCCAATATATTTGCTTACTTTTGATGTTTAAAAATTATAACAATTATGGCAGTAGTTACATTAGGAGGAAATCCAATAAATACAAGTGGTGAATTACCAAAAGTGGGTTCTAAAGCAATCGATTTTAAATTGGTTCAAAAAGATTTATCAATTGCGAGTTTAGCGAATTTTGCTGGTAGCAAATTGGTATTTAATATTTTTCCAAGTATTGATACTGGAACTTGCGCAACGTCTGTTAGAAAATTCAATGAAAAAGCAAGCGCTTTACCTAATACTAAAGTGTTGTGTATTTCTAGAGATTTGCCATTTGCACAAACCCGTTTTTGTGGTGCTGAAGGGCTAGAAAATGTAATTAATCTTTCTGATTTTAATACAGGTGCTTTTGGAAAAGACTACGGATTGGAAATTGTAGATAGCGTTTTGGCTGGTTTGCATTCTAGAGTTGTTATTGTAGTGGATGAAAATGGTGTTATTGTTTATTCTGAGCAAGTGCCAGAAATTGCAAATGAACCAAATTATGATGCTGCTTTAGCGGTACTTTAATATTGAATATGGAGTTTCAAAAGGACAATACCTTTTTTACAGGTAGATTAAAAAGTTTAGTATTTGCGTTAAAAGGCGCGATTAAATTAATTACTACCGAACACAGTATCATGGTGCAATCGACACTGGCGGTATTGATTACTATTGCAGGTTTTTACTTTAATATTTCTCATGAAGAATGGCTGTTTCAAACCCTTGCAATAGGTTTAGTATTAAGTATTGAAGGTTTAAATACGGCGGTAGAAAAAGTGGCTGATTTTATTCATCCTGAGTTTCATACCAAAATCGGATTTATAAAAGACATCGCGGCAGGTGCAGTATTTTTTGCTGCTATGACGGCAATTGCAATTGGTTTAATGATCTACATACCAAAATTCATATAATATTTCCCTTATTTTAATAGAAATTAGTTCAATTAAGAATGGCAAAAAAAACACTTACAACGAAAAAAGGAACTGATCCTGAAGATAAATTACCTTGGAAACTAGGAAAGCAATATAAAGTCTTGTTTGGTTTTATTATGATTTTATTTTCTGTGGCTTTGCTATTGGCTTTTATTTCTTTTTTCATTTATGGTCAAGAAGACCAGAGTGCCGCTACCGAATTAGTGAATCGTACAGAAACGGTAAACAATTGGTTGGGTAAATTTGGTGCGTTTTTAGCTGATTTATTTATCTATAAAGGATTCGGAATTGCCTCGTTTTTATTTGTAAAATTCTTCTTCCTAACCGGTGCGTTTTTAGTAATGGACATTCCATTTAAAAGACTAAAAAGTGTTTGGTTTTGGGATTTGTATGCAATAATTGTAATCTCCATTTTATGTGGCTTTTTTGCAACTACTTTACCAGAATTAGGTGGAACTATAGGTTATGAAATGAATCTGTTCATGCAAGATTATGTGGGTAGTTCAGGAACGTTTTTAATCTTGTTACTGGGAATATTTATCTATTTGATATTTAAAATAAAAATATCTCCAGATGCTATTAAAGGGTTCTTTGAAAAAAGTAAAAAAGAAATTGATTCGGAGTTAACGCCTGTTAATCAACCTGTTTCAGATTCAACTTACAATTTAGAAGAGTATGCTGTTCCTGAAGAAGAGGAAATCGAAGAGCCAACAATCAAGCCAACATCTCAATTTGAAATAAATAAAGAAGCTTTAAAACCAACAATTAGTTCTGCTTCTGAAATTAATATGGATCCTATTTTGAAACCAAAAGTGGATGAACCAATTGAAGATGATTTTGATGATTTAGAACCGGTTACATTACCAACTGAAGATACCGACAGTGATTTTGTAATTGAAAAAGCACATGAAGAAGATATAGTAGAAGAGAATTTAGCTTCGCGTTTGGTTGCCGACTTTGGTTTATTCGATCCAACATTGGAATTATCCAACTACCAATTTCCAACATTGGATTTAATGAAGGAATATTCTACGGGTGGAATCACCATCAACCAAGAGGAATTAGAGGAAAACAAGAATAAAATCCTTGAAACATTACGAAATTATAAAATAGAAATAGCGCAAATAAAAGCTACGGTAGGTCCCTCAGTTACCTTGTATGAAATTGTGCCAGAAGCAGGAATACGAATTTCAAAAATTAAGAGCCTAGAAGACGATATTGCATTGTCATTGTCGGCGTTGGGAATTCGTATTATTGCTCCTATTCCTGGAAAAGGAACTATTGGAATCGAGGTTCCTAATAAGAATCCTACGATGGTTTCTATGAAAAGCGTAATCGGATCGGCACGTTTTCAAGAGGCAGAAATGGAATTGCCAATTGCTTTAGGGAAAACAATTTCTAACGAAACCTTTGTAGTTGATTTAGCTAAAATGCCGCACTTATTGATGGCTGGAGCTACCGGTCAAGGGAAATCGGTGGGATTGAATGCTGTATTGACTTCTTTGTTGTACAAAAAACACCCAGCCGAAGTAAAATTTGTTTTGGTCGATCCTAAGAAAGTGGAATTAACGCTATTCAATAAAATCGAAAGACACTATTTGGCTAAATTACCAGATTCTGGTGACGCTATTATTACCGATAATGCCAAAGTGGTGAATACTTTAAATTCGCTTTGCGTGGAAATGGATAACCGTTATTCTTTATTGAAAGACGCGATGGTTCGTAACATAAAAGAATACAACGAAAAATTTAAATCTCGTAAGTTAAATCCTGAAAACGGACACCGATTTTTACCTTACATCGTTTTGGTAGTCGATGAGTTTGCCGATTTAATTATGACTGCTGGTAAGGAAGTGGAAACGCCTATTGCTCGTTTGGCGCAGTTAGCGAGAGCGATTGGAATTCACTTAATTATTGCCACGCAGCGACCATCGGTGAATGTAATTACGGGTTTGATTAAAGCGAATTTCCCTGCTAGAATTGCGTTTAGAGTAACTTCGAAAATTGACTCTCGTACCATTTTGGATACGCAAGGAGCCGATCAATTGATAGGGCGTGGAGACATGCTTTATACCAATGGAAACGATGTGGTACGTGTACAATGTGCCTTTATTGATACTCCAGAAGTGGAGAAAATTACTGAATTTATCGGTTCTCAAAAAGCGTATGCCGATGCGTACTTGCTTCCTGAGTTTGTGGGTGAAGAAAGTGGCATTAATCTTGATATGGATATTTCCGAGCGCGATGCATTGTTCAGAGAGGCTGCTGAGATTATTGTTACTGCCCAACAAGGGTCGGCATCGTTGTTGCAACGCAAATTAAAATTGGGTTACAACCGTGCGGGACGATTAATTGATCAAATGGAAGCTGCAGGAATTGTAGGTCCATTTGAAGGAAGTAAAGCCCGAAATGTGAACATTACCGATTTGGCCGCTCTAGATCAATTTTTCAGTAATGAACAAAACTAATTTACAAATGACTACCAATAGATTATCCCTAGTTACAATTTCGAACTTGAAAAGTGGTTTAATACTTTTTGCACTAGCATTATTATTCAGCACTTCAACTTATGCGCAGGATAAAAAGGCCAAAGCATTGTTGGACGCGGTAACTGCAAAAATTAAAAGCTATGACAATATTGTAATCGATTTTAAATATTCATTGAACAATTTAAAGGAGAATATCAATCAGGAGAGCAAAGGGAATGTGACCATGAAAGGCAATAAATACGTTTTGAATTTGATGGGGGTAACCAAAATATTCGATGGAAAATTCAATTACACCATTAACCCGGAAGACGAAGAAGTGGCGATTTCAAAATTGAATGAGAAAGATGAAAATGCCATTACGCCTTCAAAATTATTGACTTTCTTTAACTCTGGTTACAAATATACTTGGGACATTCCTCAAAATGTAAAGGGTAGAAAAATCCAATATATTAAGTTGGTTCCGAATAATACGAAAGACCAACGCAAGGAAATTCTATTAGGAATAGACACCCAAACGAAGAATATTTACAACCTAATTGAGGTGGGAAGAAACGGTACCAAAACTACTTTAACTGTTAATTCTTTTAAAATTAACCAACCGTTATCAAAGAATCAATTTACCTTTGATGCTAGTAAATACCCAAAATATTACATAAATAAACTAGACTAGTTGAAGATAATTGATAAATATATTTTAAAAACATTTGCGATTACATTTACCACAGTATTTGTAATCTTGTTTTTTATATTCATACTTCAAACCATCTGGTTGTTCATTTATGATTTGGCTGGCCGTGACCTGGATTTAATGTTGGTTGTTAAATTCTTGCTTTACGGAATGCCACGAATTATCCCATTGGTAATCCCGCTGTCAGTATTATTGGCCTCAATTATGACCTTTGGAAGTTTGTCTGAGAACTACGAATTTGCGGCAATGAAATCGGCAGGAATTTCATTACAAAGAGCCATGAGAGGGTTAACGATTTTCATTTTCATTTTAAGTATTACCTCTTTTTTCTTTGCGAATAATGTGATTCCGTATGCCGAATACAAATTCATCAATTTCAGAAAAAACATTGCCCAACGCAAGCCCGCAATGGCAATTGCAGAGGGACAATTCAGTCAAATAGGATTGTATTCTATAAAAGTAGATAAGAAAACAGGGGAGAACGGCAACCATCTTACGGGAGTGACCATTCACAAAAAATCGATTAATGGCGAAGGTGTTCGCACCGTTATCAAAGCCAAATCGGGTGATTTAGTGAGTAGCGAGAATTCAAATTTCCTGAAACTCGTTTTAAATGATGGTTATTATTACGAGGATATTATCCCAAACAAATGGGAAGATCGCAAGAAGATACCGTTTGCGAAAGCGACTTTTAAGAAAGACGTCATCAACATGGATTTGTCTATATTAAATGGAACTCAGGACAATCAGAGTATTACCAATACTTCCAACATGCTGAATTTAAGCGAGCTGAATTATACGATTGATTCTTTGAGAAAAAATTACAAGCGCGATGTTATTTCGTTTGCCGATAATGTGCACCACCGATCACCAATATTGAATGAAAATAAATCGATTTTACCAATGAAAGTTGACGTGGTAAAACCCGATTTAATGGCTTTATTGACTACCAGTGAAAAGCTACAAATATTACAATTTGCTTCAAGCAATGTTAATAATACACTCTTTTCAATTGAAAGTTCGAAAGACGAATTGAACATGAAACAAATAGCAATAAACGATCATTTAGGGGCCGTTTACGACAAATTTGTTGTTGCATTTGCCTGTTTGCTTATGTTTTTTATTGGAGCGCCTTTGGGAGCAATTATTAGAAAAGGAGGAATTGGTTTGCCAATAGTATTTGCGGTGGCTATTTTTATATCCTTTCACTTTATCAATACCTTTGGAAAACGATTGGCTGGAGAAAACGGTATGGATCCTTTTGTAGGATCTTGGTTGGCCTCTTTGATATTAACGCCATTGGCAATTATGCTAACTTACAGAGCTACCAATGATTTTGGTTCGTTCAATTTAGACGTAATTACGGTGCCGTTCCAAAACTTAATGAAAAGACTATTTCCAACACAAAATTAAATACAATGACCCTTCCTAAATTTAAATTAAATACAATAGAAGAAGCTATTGAAGACATTCGTCAAGGGAAAGTCATTATTGTTGTAGATGATGAAGATCGCGAGAACGAAGGCGATTTTTTGGCTGCAGCCGAAAAGGTAACGCCTGAGATGATCAATTTTATGGCAACACACGGACGTGGATTAATTTGTGCGCCGTTAACCGAAAACAGATGCAAGGAATTGGGATTGCACGTGATGGTGAACAACAACACCGATCCTTTGGAAACGGCATTTACTGTTTCAGTAGATTTACGAGGAAATGGAGTAACTACTGGTATTTCTGCTGCCGATAGAGCCAAAACAATCTTGACGTTATGCAATTCGGATAACAAACCA
>CANKZE010000076.1 GCA_947488545.1 Bacteroidota bacterium | reverse complement strand
TGTGTCCTTCCGCGTGCAGTTCCAATCGTTGAAGCTATGGCAGCGATTGTTTTAGCTGATTTCTATTTGTTAAATAAAATATACCAATAATTCAATAAAATATACGTAAATGCAAGAAACATCAAAACAATCCTTATTAAGTAATTTGACTTTCCAAATTCTAATCGCTATGTTATTTGGGGGTATTTTAGGAATAATTATCCACAATAATCTAACAGAAGAAGGTGCTAAAGAATTTAGTGGTTATATAAAATTATTAGCAACTGTTTTTATTCGTTTGGTTCAAATGATTATTTCGCCTTTAGTTTTTTCCACTTTGGTTGTTGGTATTGCTAAGCTTGGAGATATTAAAGCAGTTGGAAGGATAGGAGGGAAAGCAATGGCTTGGTTTTTTACAGCTTCTTTTGTTTCCTTATTAATTGGAATGTTTTGGGTTAATGTTTTAACTCCTGGAGATGGATTGAATTTATCAAATATTGATTTGAAAGCGGCTAGTGAAGTAACAGAGAAAACACAAGTTTTTTCAGCACAAAATTTCATTGAACACATAATCCCAAAGAGTATTGTAGAAGCGATGGCCGGTAATGAAATATTGCAAATCGTTATTTTTTCAATCTTTTTTGGATTGGCTGCAGCCGCAATTGGTGACAATTCAAAACCGGTTGTAAATGCTTTAGATAAATTATCGCACATTGTATTAAAAATGGTGAATTATGTAATGAAATTTGCACCAATTGGTGTCTTTGGAGCCATAGCTGGAGTTTTTGCAATTAGAGATTTTGGGGATTTATTAATGACATACGCCAAATTTTTTGGTTCTTTCATGGTTGGGATCACAACATTATGGGTAATACTTGTAGCTGTAGGATTTCTATTTTTAAGATCAAAAATGAGTTTGTTGTTAAAACGAATTACAAGTCCGATTGTAATTGCATTCAGCACGACAAGTTCTGAGGCTGTATTTCCAAAACTAACCGAAGAATTAGAGCGCTTTGGTGTTAAAGACAGGATTGTATCCTTTATGCTCCCACTAGGATATTCCTTCAACCTTGATGGAAGTATGATGTACATGACATTTGCAAGTATATTCATTGCTCAAGCATATGGAATTCACTTGGATTTGCCGACACAATTCACTATGCTTTTTGTATTAATGCTCACAAGTAAAGGTATAGCGGGAGTTCCAAGAGCAAGTTTGGTTGTTGTAGCTGCAACATGCGGTATGTTTAAAATTCCAATTGAAGGGATCGCTTTAATACTACCTATAGATCATTTTTGCGATATGTTTAGAAGCGGAACCAATGTTTTAGGAAATGCTTTAGCGACCTCGGTTGTAGGGAAATGGGAGAAAGAAGATTAATTTTTTCTTTTAATGTTTAAATCCATTTTATTTTTTTTTATATTTGTTTAATCTTTAACTTTTAAACATTTATTTATGAAAAAACTTTTACTTATTTTTTTATTATCAATTACGGCATCAATAAATGCTCAAACCGATTTTTATGAAGCATTGTCATTTGATGGTTCAACTTCTGGAAACGGTAGAGCACCTCAAGGAGCAAGAACATTTAATCGTTCAGTATGGTTAATAACTTCTACTGAAATGGCAAATGCTGGTTTTGTTTCAGGTAATGTTATCAATTCTTTAGGATTTTTATACACAACTGCACAAAATATTCCAACAACAAGTACATCTTGCACTATTTATTTGCAAAATTCTACAGATGCAACCAATTTAAAAAGTTTGACATGGGCTACTGCTATTACAGGTATGACAACTGTTAGTAATGCAAACATTACAATACCAGCTACAACTGGCGTTGTGAATTATCCTTTTTCAGGAGGTACCTCTTTTGTATATTCAGGAGGATCTTTGTATGTAGCTTTTGATTATCAAAACTCTGGAACTGTTGCAACTACTGCAAATGGAGCAGGTTGTCAAACGGCTTTAGCAGGAGGAATATTAACTGGTATGTCTGCAAATACTACAGCACCTACTACCTTAACTGCTTCAGCTTTTAGACCTCACACAATTTTAGGTAAATCAGTAAGTTGTGCTAGACCAACTTCAGTTACTCCTTCTGGTGAAACTTTAACAAGTATCAATTTAGGTTGGGCGGGAACTGGTTCTGTATTTAGTATTGAATATGGACCACAGAATTTCACATTAGGAACAGGAACAACAATAAATAATTTTTCTGGTTTTAGTACTGTAATTAATGGTTTAACTGCTAGTTCTAACTATGATTTTTATGTTAAAACAATTTGTGGCGCTGGAAGTAGTAGTACTTGGAGATGGTACCCACATTACACGACTTTTCAACCTACAAATGCGCCATATACAACAAGTTTTGAAAATTATGATTTTCCTTTCATTGGTTGGTCTATTCCTACAACTCCTACTACAGCTTCAAGCAATTGGGAAATTGGAAACTATGGGGCAGGAAGTCTTGTTCAAGATGGTGTATCATCGGTAGTTTCAATAACTCCTGCAGCGGTAGCAGCTGATAACTGGATGTTTTCAAGAGGTATTAATTTGGCCGCAGGTCAATTAGTAACAGTTTCTTTTTATATAAGTAATTTTCAAAATGCTACAACAGCAACTGGGACTTATCAATTAACTGTTGGAAATGCTAGTACAGTTGCAGCTCAAACTACGATTTTAGGATCAGAAACGGGTATTACAACTACAGGTTTTGTTCAAAAAACATTTACTTTTACACCAACTACTGCGGGTGTTTATTATTTCGGATTAAGAAATAATTCTGCTTTAAATGCTGCGGGAACACATGCACTAATAGTTGATAATTTTTCTGTAACTCAAACTCTTTCGGTTGACGAATTTTTGAATTCAAACTTCTCAGTTTCTCCAAACCCAGCGAAAGATTTAATAACTATTTCAAATACAGAGAACATTTCTGTAAATTCAATTTCTATTACTGATTTAAATGGAAGAATAGTTAAACAAAATACTTACTCAAATGAAACTAATGTTCAAGTTAATATTTCTGATTTATCTTCAGGAGTTTACATGATGAACATTACATCTGCTGAAGGTTCTGTAACTAAAAAGATCATTAAAAACTAATCAATTTAGTTTCGAAATAAAAAACTCCTCAAGCAATTGAGGAGTTTTTTTTATTTTAAAAATTTAGATTTTATTTCATCGGTAGGAATCATACAACTGTCTTTTTTTCCATACCATGAATATCGATTTTTGGCAATATAATCATAAAGTAAGTTTCGTAACCCATTTGGAATTATTTTGAATATTGTGCCTAAATGAAAAAAACCACCTAAATCTTTTGCTATTTCAATTGCTGCAGCTGATTTACAGAAATAGGATATTCCAGGTTCATATAAAATCACACTATCAATATGTTTAGAATGCAATCCAATATGCTTTATAATTTCTTTTCCTAAATCCGATTGTAAAGGAACAAAACGAAAAATATCTTTTTTATCGTGTTTAATTACAAATAACACCGAAGATTCGCATAAATTGCAAATACCATCAAATAGAATTATCTTTTTACCTTTGGGAAATACTAACATAAAAATTACTTTTTCTTAGATTCTACAAATTCTAAAGCTTCCAAATTTACAGTAGAGGTAAAAACTCCGTAATTTACTAATGCTTTATTTTTTTCAATCTTATCAATTGTTCCAATAGATTTCCCATCGAACATTCTCACTCTATCACCAATTTTTAAAGCTGGTTTCGGTTTTTCAACTACCAAATTAGCTTTGAGTTTCTTTTCTTTCTTTTCCGCACGAATAATTTCAACTTTTTCAGAAACCTCTTGAATTACTTCTTTCTTCTTATCACTTATTGCTTTTACTTCCTTAGTAGAAATTTTAATTCGTTTGGAATTTTCTATTTCAATTATTTTAAGGAATTCAGCTACCAATTCTTTTTTATTTTTTCTATTAAAATATTTAGAAGCTAAATCATCAATCTTTTGTCCGATGTAGATTAACTTTTGATTGCTATCATATAATTCCTGATAACTTTCCAGTTTCTGCTTAATTTTTATATTAATATTTTCCATTTTCTTGCCTTCTTCACGTGCTTTCATTTCCTCTTCTTTCAATGTTTGAGAGGTTTTCTCCATTTTTGAACGCTCTTTTTGAAGTGTGGCAATAGTTTTATCAAAGCGAACTTTACCGCCCTCGATTTTCTTTTTTGCACGATTAATCAAACCAAAAGGAATTCCGTTCTTTTGAGCTACTTCAAACGTAAAGGAACTTCCAGCTTGTCCTAAAACTAATTTATACATTGGTTCTAATGACTTTTCATCAAAAAGCATATTGGCATTCATTGCAAATGGTAATTCGTTTGCCAATATTTTTAAATTAGAATAATGGGTTGTTATTATTCCAAACGCTTCTCGGTTGTAAAACTCTTCTAAGAAAATTTCTGCTAAAGCGCCACCTAATTCTGGATCTGAACCTGTTCCAAATTCATCAATTAAAAACAAGGTTTTGCTGTTGCATTTTTTTAGAAAATAATTCATATTTTTCAATCGGTAACTGTAAGTACTCAAATGATTTTCAATGGATTGGTTATCACCAATATCTGTCAAAATTCTATCGAATAAAAAAGTTTCGCTTCGTTCATGGACAGGAATTAACATTCCCGATTGTAACATTAATTGTAGTAATCCAACTGTTTTTAAGGATATGGTTTTACCACCAGCATTAGGTCCTGAAATAACAATAATTCTATTGTTAGATTCTAATTCTATAGTTTGCGGGTAAGTAACTAGCTTATTTTCTTTATTATTTAAATATAAAATAGGATGGAAGGCATCTTTAAAAAACAACCTTCGTTCTTCAGTAATTGTTGGTAATATCGCATTTATTTTAACGGCATATTTAGCTTTAGCAGCAGTAACATCTATATCACTTAAAAACTCTTGATATTCAATTATTAGTGATAAATAAGGACGGATTCTATCGGTTAAATACTTAAGAATCTTAGTGATTTCTTCTTTTTCTTCGTATTCTAAATTACTTAATTCACGAGAGTAATTTAAGGTTGTTTCTGGTTCTATATACGCAATACTTCCTGTTTTTGAACTTCCCAAAATAGAACCTTTAACCTTTCTTCGATACATTGATAAAACGGCTAAAACCCTACGATTTTGCACAAAACTCTCTTTAATATCATCTAAATAGCCAAGTGAATTGTATTGTGTTAAGGCTATACCAAAACTCTGATTGACTTTACCTCTAACAGTATTCATATTTCTACGAATATTCAATAAATCGACTGAGGCATTGTCTTTTATTTCTCCATATTTATCGACTACATCTTCAATTAAAGCAATAATCTCTTTGGTATATTCTACCTGAATGGCACGCTTATTTAAATTGGGATAATACTCTTCGAATTTTTTAAGAAACAACAATAGGGTATTTACGGTAATTGAGATGTTTGCTATTTTCCTAAAACTTCCAACTTCTAAAAAACTGTCTTCAATAGCCAAAAATTTAATCTCATGATTAATAACTTCAAAACCATGATTTGGAATCGCATTATTATTCTGAAACGAAGAAACGTATTCAGAAGTTTGCAATAGTGCTTCCATCAATTCCTCTTTTTCTTTAAAAGGTTTGATTTCCAGTGCTTTTTGCTTGCCAATATCTGTATTACAAATAGAAGAAAGAGTTTCTAATAGTGTTGGAAATTGTAAGTCATTAATCGTTTTTTCGTTAATGTTGATCATTATTTTTTTGAAAATTAGCATTGCAAAAATACATAATTACCAGTCAATTACTATTGGATTTATAAAGTTTTAATGTTTGTTGAACCAATTATATTTATCAATTTCATAATCTGATTTTGTATATTTGGGTTTTAATTATTTTATGGAAATCAATTTAAATTCTACATGGAAATCATTATTAAATGAGGAAATAAGTCAACCTTATTTTATTGATTTAATGAATTCTGTTGAAGATGAATATTCAAAAAATACTTGCTTTCCTCCCAAAGAATTGATATTCTCCGCATTTGATTATTGTAGTTTTGAAAATTTGAAAGTGGTGATTATTGGTCAAGATCCTTATCATGGTGAGGGTGAAGCAAACGGACTTTGTTTTTCTGTGAATGATTCAGTAAAAATACCACCGTCATTAAAAAATATTTTTAGAGAAATAAATTTAGATTTTGATGCTTTGTTAATGCCGACATCTGGTAATTTAGAACGATGGGCAAAACAAGGAGTTTTGTTATTGAATGCTGCCTTAACGGTACAAAAAGACAAACCAAATAGTCACAAACATTTGAATTGGAATCAATTTACGGATGCCGTAATTCAACTTATTTCTGACAAAAAAGAAAATGTAGTTTTTTTACTTTGGGGAAATTTTGCTCAAAAGAAAGGTTTGAAAATAGATAGAAGCAAACACCTCGTTTTGGAATCAGGTCATCCTTCTCCAATGAGTGCCAATCAAGGAAAATGGTTTGGAAATAAGCATTTTAGTAAGACAAATGATTATTTAGAAATTAAAGGAAAATCAAAAATTGAATGGTAAATAATTACTTAGTCAATTTATCCAATGTATATGCAATCAATTCATCAACAGCTTTGTATGGGTCTTCACTAAAAGTTCCAGTTGCTCGATTGGCAATTATAGCGTTTAATGACAAGGCATTATGTCCCAAAAGTTTTGAAAGTCCGTAAATGGCAGCGGTTTCCATTTCTAAATTGGTAATTCTATTTCCTTCAAATTTGAAATTATCCATTTTAGAATTTAAATTTTTATCTTGAATTTCTAATCTTAAAACTCGCCCTTGCGGACCATAAAATCCTCCAGCTGTTGCAGTTATTCCTTTATGAATTTTATCACTTTCGATAAGTTGCTCAAGTTTTTCAGAACAAGAAATTACATAAGGTCTTCCTTTTCTACTGTCCCAATGGGTATGATTGATGAATGCCTCTTCCATATTGGTATTTGAAATTTCATCAACTAAATAGGAGCGAAGCATGTTGTCTAATCCTAATCCGTATTTCGACATCACAAAACTATCAACCGGAATATCGGCTTGTAATGAACCTGAAGTACCAATTCTAACAATATTTAAGGATGTTAAAGTAGTTTTTGGTTGTCTTGTTATTAAATCAATATTGACCAAAGCATCCAATTCATTCATGACAATATCGATGTTATCAGGGCCAATTCCAGTTGAAATTACTGATATTCTTTTCCCGTTCAATGTTCCTGTATGGGTTTTAAATTCTCTTTTTTGGAATGAGAATTCGATTGTATCAAATTGACTAGAAATTTTTTCAACTCTATTTTGATCTCCTACAAAAATAATATCATGGGCTATTTGCTCAGGTTTTAGGTTTAAATGGTATACACTTCCGTCTGGGTTTAGAATTAATTCTGATGCTTGTATCATTTATTTTTGTTTGAAATTGTTTAGTTATCTTAATTATTAACCGCCAACACGTTTTACTTTGAAACCCTTTTCTTTTAAAATGGTCATTATTTTATCACGGTAATCTCCTTGAATAATAATGGAATCATCTTTAAAACTTCCGCCAACGCTTAATTTTGTCTTTAATTCTTTAGCCAATATTTTAAAGTCATCGTCTGTTCCAGTATAGCCTTCAATAATTGTAGTTGGTTTTCCTTTTCTTTTTTCAAATTTACAAATCATTGGCTCGTCTTGAATCCAAAGTTCTTTATCCTCAATCTCTTTTTCTGCCTCAGGTAAAGGAATATGATCTGGAAATAGATTTTTTAATTGGTCTTGTAAGTCCATAATAAACTACATTTAAAAAATAAAGTACGAATTGGTTAATCCGTACTTTAATTGGTATTTTGAAATTATTATTTTTTTATTAATCCTAAATCAATTAGTCTTTCATGTAAGAAATCACCTGCGGTAATATCATCGTAAAGTTTAGGATTTTCTGAATCAATGCAACTTTCCAAGCAATCCAAACGCATTTCGCTCACTGGGTGCATAAAAAATGGAATTGAATATCTTGAAGTTCCCCATAATTCACGTGGTGGATTTACTACTTGGTGAATCGTCGATTTTAATTTGTTATTGGTGTGACGTGACAACATATCACCAACATTAATAACTAATTCGTCAGGTTCAGCAACTGCGTCAATCCAAGTACCATCGTGCCTTTGAACTTGAAGTCCTTTGCCTTGAGCACCCATCAAAAGTGTAATCAAATTGATGTCACCATGGGCAGCTGCACGAATTGCATTTTCAGGTTCAGAAGTTATAGGAGGGTAGTGAATTGGTCTTAATATTGAATTTCCATTGTAGCCATACTGATCAAAATAGAATTCATCCAAATCCAAATGTAATGCCAAAGCTCTCAATACATAAATACCTGTTTTTTCTAACATTTGGTAGGCCTCTTTTCCTACTTCGTTAAATTTTGGCAATTCAGTAACGACAACATTTTCAGGATATTCTTCGGCATACTTCGATCCTTTTTCAACGTATTGGCCAAAGTGCCAAAATTCTTTTAAATCTCCTTCTTTGCGACCTTTTGCATGTTCTTTACCAAAAGAAACATAACCTCTTTGTCCACCAATGCCA
>CANKZE010000075.1 GCA_947488545.1 Bacteroidota bacterium | reverse complement strand
GTAAAAGTTTCATTAGCAGCATCTGCAGAAATTTGATTGTTATTTACTGTCAAATTGAAAGCGGTAATTGCATCCAAATCATCGTCACATTGAATAATTGTAATGTCATTAATTACTGGTAAAGGATTTACAATTACCTCAGAAATATTGGTAGAAACTGTTCCACAATTTCCATTTGCATAGGTGGCAATACAATAATAATATATAGTCCCCACTACAGAAGTTATTGGAGTATAACTAAGTGTTGTAGCTCCTGAAATTATTGTTCCTCCCGTATAAGAATTAATAGTATTTGAATACCATTGATAAGTTGGTGTTCCAGTGCCATTAATAAAAGCGGTAGTTAAAGTAACCGGAGTGTTATTAATACATATAGGCTGACTCGCTAATGGCTGAATACTTACAATTGGATTATCCACTACTTGAACACTTACTACAGGGCTTGTCACAGAACACGCAAGTCCTGTTTGAGTGATTACACAATAGTAAGATAAGGTACCAACAATTGCGGTTGAAGGTGTGTAATTTGCACTTGTGGCACCCGCGATTGCAGTATTTGCAGGAGAATTATACCATTGAAAGCTATATGTTCCCACTCCTCCTGCTGGAGTTACTACCAAATCAGTAGGTGTAGTTCCTTGGCAAATAATTTGAGTATTTGGGGTAATCGTTACAGTAGGATCAGCGACAACACGAACTAAAGCGGTATTAGTTGGCACACTTCCACAATCTAAACCTGAAAAAGAAACCGTTGCATAATAGTAAAAGTCGCCTGCAGAATTGAAAGTGGGTGGAGTATAAGATGTGTTTGTAGCACCTGAAATAGCATTTCCACTAGCAGTATTGTTAGTATTTGTACTGTACCACTGAATTGATGGTGTTCCTGATCCTCCCGAATAAGCTATTGTAAATGGAACAACTGTCCCTCCAACACAACTATCTTGACTTGCTAAAGGCTGAGTTGTTATCGTTTGAACTGGATTTACAACCAAATTAAACGTCGTAGTCAAAAAACACCCTGAGGCAGCCATAGTTAATCTTACGTAAATTATTCTATTTCCAGTATTTATTGAAGTGATTCCGTTTTGACCTAAATTAGCGTCGTTTTGGGAAGTGTGGTACGTTACGTTAACTCCAGTTTGAGTTCCCAATGCTTCGCTATTTTTTAATAATAAGTTGAAAGTTGCAGTTCCATTTGTTGCACTTCCGTCAACGGCATCATCACATTTAGAAAAATCAGTAATTGTATTTATAATTGGTACGACAGAATTATTTACATTAACTGTAGATGATACTAATGGACAAGCTCCCGTTGCAGGAAAACTATAAGTATATATTCCACCTGCGTCTACTGCTGGATTAAAAACTCCAGTTCCAGAACTTAAAACTGGACTCCATGTACCTCCAACTTCTGCTGTAGTTCCTAACAAACTAAATAAATTATAAGAAGGTGTGGTTACGCATGATGAGGTATTTGTGCTAACTCCAGGATTTTTAATTTGCTGAATAGTTACATTTACTTTAACGCTTATGGTAGTAAGTGAAGTATTACAAGATTTTGTAAACGTGTAAATATATTCACCAGGTAAATTAATTGAAGGATCAAAAATATTTCCATTTAATGGGCTTCCACCTGCAGGTACTGTCCATGTTCCACCTGGACCAGGATTTCCATTAATTACATTGAATAAATCGCTAGTACTATTGGAACAAACGGTGATATTTGTATCCTGAGGGGTACTTCCAAAACCCGAATAATAACCTGCAAATCCAACCGCTGTTCCCTGAAATCCGAAAACACCAACGGCTAATGGACCTGTAGAAGTTACATTAAGATTTCCAGATTGATTACTAACTCTGTAAGATACCCAGTCCGTATTTCCTAAAACAGTTTGAGCTTGGGATGTAGGAACAGCAACTCCATTAATTGATATTGTTGCGTTTGAGTAGGTCAACATCATTAAGTCAGTTGTGTAAGTATTGCTCCCAATTTGATTTACATTTGGAATAGTAACAGAATTTTGAAAAAAGCAACTCAAAGGCGGAATAAAATTTAAACCTGAAGTTGCAGTGTCTGAACCCCCACCTAATAATTGATAAGCGAAAACAGGTTTGCTTGAGCGAACATAAATATTACTATTGTTAGTTCCTTGGTAATAAGAATTAGGAACTAAATAATATTGCCCAGCATTTAATGTAGTTACTGGAGTAGTACTTCCGTTTACAAAAATAGCCGTATTGTCTTCGTGCGCAACGATTAGAGGATTCTCCATTGATGCACTCCCATTTCCTTCTATAAATATATAATCGGTACCAATTTGTGTTGCAGAAACTATTTGGTCTAAAGTTAAATCAGCACGTCCATTTGTAATGCCTCCAAGTGCATTTCCAGTATTTACTGCAACGGGTTTATCTGAAGTAATTAAACCACCAATAATTCCATCTAGATTTGCAGTTACATTACTATACCCAGTAAAAACAATACATTCTCCAGCATTTAAAGTAAATGTTTGAGTATCGGCAGTAATATTTCCAGCACCACTTGAAAAAATTACCCCAGTATTATAATTTGATAACGTTACAGAGGTATTATTTTCGGTTGCCATAACGCTGGCTACAAAGTTTTTTCTATTGTCCTGACTTTCATTAATTGTACATCCCAATCTAAAGCTTGTTCCAATTCCTGGTTTGCCTTTAGAAATAATAGTCTCAGCATGAGCTGAATGGCGCATTCTAAAACTCACATAAAAATCTTTTGGTCCTTGAAGTATTACTCCTCTACCAGAAACAACAGTATTTACATCACTTAAGTTAAGGAACATTTTTGTTGGTTGTCCTGTACCAACAGTAAACGAAGCTGGAGTTGCTGCTGAAATTGTAAAAGGAGAACCTGCATAGGGAACACCATTTCCATCAGTCGCCGTTACTTGAAAAGGCACAGTTTCGTTAGTAGACATGTAGATATATTGATCAGAAATAGCCGAGTTATCTCTTGAATGTATAGGCGGTATCCAGTGTTTATTACTCAACTGAGAAAATGAAATCGCAGAAGATAATAGTAAAAAAAGTAATGCTAATTTTTTCATAGTAGTAATCACAAAGTGTAAAAATAGAATATTTATCTCAATAGAGCAAAGTGTCCTTTAATTATTCTATCGTTATTAATAATTATAGAAAACCAATAATCATCTGCTGGTATTGGTTGCCCGTTATAGGTCCCATCCCAACCACTTCCTATTGGGTTGACTTGTGTTAGTAATTTTCCATATCTATTGAAAACATAGATTGTCATATTCGGATATTTAGCGCTATTTTTTATAGTCCAAAAATCATTAAAACTGTCACCATTTGGAGTGAAAAATCTAGGATAATCCAATACAAAAACTTTAGTAGGAGCTGGAATTCCGCAACCATTTATGTCTCGAATATAAATTAGGTAACTTCCTTCAGCTACATTATAAAACTGAGGACTGTTTTGATAATTAATTCCGTCAATTGAAAATTCATAAACACCAATCCCGGTATAATTAATTACAATTGAATTTTCACTTCCTGAAAAATCTACAACGTCAACAGATGTAATTGTTGCAGTACCTGAATTTAATGCAATAAATTTCTTTGTAGCTTGACATCCTAATGCATTGGTAACTGTTACTGTATAAGTTCCAGGTGAGCTAATATTTGTATAACTCGTTCCGTCTCCATTACTCCATTGGTAACTTGAAAATCCATTGGATACAGCAATTCGCTTCGGATTCCCATTACAGATATAAACGGTTTCATCCTCAAAACGGGATGGAGAAAAAGCAGTTACTTTTAATATTATTGGGGTTATTCCAAAACAATCGGGACCATTAACAATTCTTGCATAAATAATTTGCTCATTAATGATTGCATTGGTATAATTATTAGGCAAAGGATTTTGTTGAGAAAGAGCATCATTATTGGTCAAATAGTATTCTACAACTAATCCTGTTGGCAATCCTGTTAGTATTTGTGGTGTTGCATAGTTATTTAAATTAAATGCTGTAAATCCATCTAGATTTCCATCTCCATCGCACTTTATTATTGGATTTTGTGGGCCGATAATCTGATTTGCTATTTGTAAATTTACTGTCGCAAAAGCCACACAACCAAAGGAATTTGA
The DNA here is from genome assembly GCA_947488545.1 of Bacteroidota bacterium. Lineage (GTDB taxonomy): Bacteria > Bacteroidota > Bacteroidia > Flavobacteriales > Flavobacteriaceae > Flavobacterium. The sequence goes on along the minus strand of CANKZE010000075.1, from coordinate 4,469 downwards.
AACTCTACCATAAACAGTATTTGTTGTTGTATTTCTGTAGCCTCTGGGATTTGGAATCGGATTCACATCTGTAATATTCTCAAAGTAAACTACACTACTCAACTGGGTGTTATTGCCAGTAATTATCGAATCAACTTTCGTCAAATCAAAAGTCGCAATTCCATCACTGTCATCATCACACTGAATAAGACGCGTATTTGTTAAAGATGGTTTTGAGCTATATTCAATCGTTACTTCATCTGTTGCAACGCATGTAGTTCCTGTTAATGTGATTTCGACTTTATAAATCCCTGAATCTCGAACGGTGTATATTGGAGATGTTTGACCTAATATTTCTAAATTATTTTTAAACCATTTATAAGAGTACAAACCAGGAATTGTAGCGTCTAGGGTATAAGTATCGCCTTCGCAAAGAGGATTATTAGTAGCAATTAATTTATCAGAACCTAAATTTGCACCAACATTAAAACTATTTGCCCCAAGAAAAATGGCTGAATCATAAAGATTGTTGCCTTGGTCAGCAATAACTAATTTTATATGATATGGAGTTCCTGGAATTACATTGGCCTCAGCCTTCATAATTACAGTTTGGCCATTAAAATTGGTGGGGTGATTGGTTCCGTTAAATGCATCAAAAAACGATTGATTTGCTGGGGGACAAACACTTCCGCTTCCTCTAACGGTATTTATTTTAACAGGAATATTTGTGCCCGGAACAATAGCTAAATTTTGGTAGGGTGTTGAATTATCTACTGGTTTCAATAAGAAAGCAAATCCATCAGTATAATTACATTGGTTAGCTGTAGCATTGATTAAATATTGTTCTGATGAAAATATATAATCGAAACTAACTTTATTAGTTATCGGAATGAAATCAAATTCTAAAACGGTTGCATTTATCGAATTTGAAACACCAAGAGCCGATTCTAAATCTGAATCACCAAGCCAGTTAGTGCCGCCTTGACTCAATATGAAATTATTGGGACCAACTGCAGAAATTGCTCTGCCCGTGCTTAATACAATTCCTTGAGAAAATGGGAAATTACTAGTTCCAGAATTAAAATAACCATAACTATTTTGACCTCCGCTAAAGGGATCTCCACTAACAGTGAAATTACTTACGTTAGCACATGGGCTATTGCCAACCAACACGTTTTGCACTAATTGTTGTGCAGTATACGTATCGTTAACTTGAATGTACTGGGCGTTTATTGCTCTTGAAAAGCAAATTAAAAGTATGAAATAGAGGGATTTTTGTGTAATTTTCATAACTACACAAAGATACTATAAATCTCGTTTTTTTAGCAATTTATAAGAAAGAAATACAAAAATCGCAGTCCAAGCCAAAACGATTATTATAGAACTAAAATGTACACTGTAGTCTTTTCCATTTCCGGCGCCGCCAATCGCTGTTTGAATATTCTTAATTACCGATAATCTTGAAAACGGTTCTACAATTAAATTTCCCATTGACTCTAGAGGGAAAAACTGCATAATGTTATCGGCTGTTTTTCCTTCCGGAAATAGTTTGAAGTTCAAAATACCTTTAGCAATTCCTTCTAAAATATTCCATACAAAAAGGAATCCAATTGCAAATGCTGATCTTTTTACTAAAATCCCTAAAAAAAGACAGAAAGAAAAGAAACCGAGTAGTTTTACAAAATAAGCTAGTAAATATTCAAGGTCAGAAAATACAATGCTAAATTCTGTATAAGAAGAAAAGCTGTAACCGAGAATTAACGACATTACAAACACAAATACGGTCGATGCCGCTGCAAATACGACTACGGTTAAAAATTTTGAAAGTACAAATTCTTGTTTGCTCATTCCGTCAATCAAGTTTTGCTTTAAGGTTCCGTAACTATATTCATTAGCCATCATTGAAACAATTACAATAGCTAAAAAGAATTTTAAGATAGCTGCAATATAGGTGTTAAAATGCCATATATAAGGAAAATTGAATATCCCTTGCTCCGCAATATGAAGCTGGAAACTACCAATATTGAATTTTATTGAAGCTATTAATGCGATAAAAGAAAGTATGAAAAAATACGCTATTGATAATATTCTACTAGATCTGCTCAACCATATTTTTTGTAATTCTATTGAAAGTAATCTTTTCATTTATATTTATGATTTTAGATTTTGATTTTTGATATTGTTATTGCCATTGCCATTGTAATTGATATTGTAATTGATATTGCAATTGCCATTGTAATTTTATTTATTCTTTGTTAGCTCCAAAAATTGGTCTTCCAAACTAGTTTTGCGTTTAACTAAATGATTCAAAAAGATATTGTTCTCAAATAAATATTTATTTAAATCGGCTGCAGCCAATGGACTTTTAAGATATACCAATACTTTTCCATCTTCTGTAACTACTTTTTCAATTGCTGAATGCGATTGTAAAACTTTTATTAAAGCATCGTTGTTTTCAGATTGCAATTCGAAAAACCCTTCATTGGAAGACATTCCATCAACCGTTCCAGAATATAAAATTTTACCTTTTTGCAAAACCAAAACATGCGAGCACACTTTTTCAACTTCATCAAGTAGGTGAGAAGCTAATAAAATAGTAGTTCCTTGCGAGGCGATCAACCGAATAATATCCCGAATTTGATGAATTCCCTGTGGGTCCAATCCATTGGTAGGTTCATCTAAAATTAGGATTTCAGGATCGTTCAATAATGCAGAAGCAATTGCTAATCGCTGCTTCATTCCCAAAGAAAAAGTATTGAATTTGCTGTTTTCACGTTCAACTAAACCAACCAGCGCCAGTTTTTCTTGAACTTTAGAATAATCAATATTCTTAATTTTGCATACCAACTCCAAGTTTTGTTTCGCAGTCATGTAAGGGTAAAAATTCGGACGCTCAATTATTGCTCCTACTTTTTTAAGTGCTTCATGGGTTTCCACTTTACCGCCAAACCAACTGTAAGTTCCGGAAGTTTTATTAACTACATTTAAAACAATTCCTAAAGTAGTAGATTTTCCACTTCCATTAGGTCCTAAAATACCGTAAACATTACCTTTTTTAATTTCAAGTGAGACGTTGTTTACCGCGTGAACATATTTGTTATAAATTTTGTTCAGATTATTAATCGAAAGTATTGTTTCCAAATTTTATATTTTTTATAAATGTATGACGTTTTATGTTTCTATTTGTTACAAAAACAATAATTTTTTACAAAAAAAATCCCTTATTTTAGTAAGGGACTTTAAATTATTGTTGCAATCTAGCTTTTTTGCTCTTTGTTGAAATAAACCAAGTAATAATACATTTGCTTTTCTTCGTCCCAACCTTTTTCGACAAATTTTTCAGCACTCTCAGGATTAATAAAATCCATCTTAATTTGAATGTGAGTATCTAAATTGATTACATTTTTAATCGATTTTCGAGCATCAGAAACGGCTGAATTTGCAATAGGAAAAGTAGTTACATCTTCAATGCTGTATTTTTCCCCTTTATCCACTTTATAGCTTCTAAATTCTGGAATTAAATCAGGATTGTCCATCACTTCATTTAAGAAATTACTCTCCTCAAATTGATCGTTTTTAGCAAAATAATTCACTGAACGGTTCATGAACATCACTTCTTGTTTTTTATCTTCTGCAGGAAAAACCACATCTTTAGCAAATCCTTGACAGAATTTCAAATATTTCTTAGTGATAAAATTTTCGTCCTGAAAAGCATCAACAGACAGGAAATGTTCTAGCCAATATCTAGCATCGTAACGGTTGCTATCAACAGATAAAATCTTATAACCTTCCTCTTTTTTGTAATTAAAAATCAAGCATCCTTTGTCTAATTTGCTGAGGTTGATTCCTTGTTGCAAAATCATTTCTAAAGTTGTTCCTCGCTCTTCAAATTGTAAAAAATCTGTTTGTACCTCACTTTTAAATACCCCAATTGCATCTACAACATTATTGTCAATATTAACATTAGATAAATAAGTCACATAAACTTCCCCGTTTTTAATGTGCGGATGATTCGATTGCTCAAATAAATGATTCGTAATTTTCTTAGAAACATCATGAAGACTGCTCGGATTAGCAAAAACTTCCGAAGCAAATTTGTACATTTCATTGTAATCCAAATCCACTTCGTGTGCAAATTGAAAATAGTTTTCCTCTTTTTCTCTAAAAGGTCGGAAGAAATATTCCTTCATCAAAGGCACAATTTCATCGGTAAGATTAAAAGGTTGTTCAGATAAAAATTGAGATTCGTTTCTACTTTTATTACCAACTCTGTGAATTGATAACGTTTCAATGTGGGTATTATATAGGTTTAGCATTTTTTTTATTAGATTCTAAGTTGATAGGAACAAAGTCACAAAGGTTATATAGTTAATTAAAAATTAGTCTCTTTCTTTTATTTTTCGAATAAATGAACTTAACATTCTTTCTATTTCTTTACTTTCTTCGTTTGTTTTATTAAATTGTATTTCGTTTATATATTTTAGTTTGTA
>CANKZE010000074.1 GCA_947488545.1 Bacteroidota bacterium | reverse complement strand
ATTGAATAATATGATGAGCAATATTGAAAAGAATGGAGCACAATGGCAATACAATCAACAAGAACGATTGAATTGGAAAGAAGAATAACACAACAAATTAAATAACAACAGCAACAACAACAAAATGAGTTTAGAAGAATTAGATAAGAAATTAGTATCAGCCACAGAAAATGGTCAGACTATAAGCCCAATTTTAGCCGAAGGAGTAAAAAATTATTTAATTGATATCGATGGGACAATTTGCGATGATATTCCAAATGAAGAGCCAGAGAGAATGTTAACCGCAGAAGTTTACCCAGATGCATTAATAACATTAAATAAATGGTATGATGAAGGTCATGTTATTTGTTTTTTTACATCAAGAACTGAAGAACATAGAGAATATACTGAAACTTGGTTGAAGCAACATGGATTTAAATACCATGGAATGGTAATGGGAAAACCACGCGGAGGAAACTATCACTGGATCGATAATCACTTGGTTAAAGCCACAAGATACAGAGGAAAATTCACTGATTTAGTTGACAAAGAAGTCACAATTCAGGTATTTGATGATGAACACCATGTTTAAAAATAGTTTATTAGTTGTTACAAATAATAATTAGAATATGTCAGAAAATTTAGTAGTCCCAACAATGGCAGAAATGCTTGCACAAGGAAAACAACCCGAAGTATTATTTTGGGTAGGTTGTTCAGGTAGTTTCGACGATAGAGCTAAGAAAATTACAAAAGCATTTGTTAAGATTTTAAATAAATCTAATGTTTCTTTTGCTGTTCTTGGCACTGAAGAAAGTTGTTCTGGTGATCCTGCTAAACGTGCTGGAAATGAATTTCTGTTTCAAATGCAAGCCATGATGAATATTGAAGTTCTAAATGCTTACGAAGCTAAAAAAATTGTTACTGCTTGTCCGCATTGTTTCAATACTTTAAAAAATGAATATCCTGAATTAGGCGGAAAATACGAAGTTATTCACCATACTGAATTTTTAAAATCTTTATTAAATGATGGTCGTTTGACCATTGAAGGAGGTCAATTTAATGGTAAGAAAATTACTTTTCATGATCCTTGTTATTTAGGAAGAGCAAATTCAATTTATGAAGCTCCCAGAGATTTAATTGATAAATTGGATGCTGAATTAGTTGAAATGAAACGCTCTAAAGCAAATGGATTGTGTTGTGGCGCTGGTGGTGCTCAAATGTTTAAAGATGCTGAAGCTGGAAATAAAGAAATTAATATTGAAAGAACTGAAGATGCTTTAACAACCAATCCAGATATTATAGCAACAGGTTGTCCATTTTGTAACACCATGTTGACTGACGGAATTAAGAATAAAGAAAAAGAAGGCGAAGTCAAAGTGATGGATATTGCCGAATTAATTGCAAACGCTCAAGACTTATAATAATATATCATGTATATTCCATTTGAAAATTTACCTGAAGAATCTAAAATTTGGATCTACCAATCCAATAGAAAATTTTCTGATGAAGAGTTTACTGAAATTGAAGTAGCTTTAAAAGATTTTGTTGAAAATTGGGCTGCTCATGGCACAGGACTTGAAGCGTCCTACCAATTGAAATACAATCGTTTCATTATTCTTGCGGTAAATCAAGAAGTTCAAATTGCTACAGGTTGTTCTATAGATTCATCTGTTCGATTTATTCAAGATTTGGAACAAAAATACAATGTCGATTTATTAGATAAAATGAATGTTACCTTTAAGTTAGGTGAACATGTTGCTCATAAAACGCTTATTGATTTCAAAAAAATGGCTAAAGACAAAGCCGTTACAGAAAATACAATAGTCTTTAATAATCTTATAAATAATATTGCTGAATATAATGAATCGTGGGAAGTTCCAGCGATGGATAGTTGGCACAGTCGCTTTTTTTAATAGCAATTAATTAAATGAAATCACCTCAATTCAATTATATAGTAACTTTATTCTTAATAATTTTTGTTTTTTCTTGTTCCTCAACCAAACAATTAAATTCAAAAAATACAGTTGCTAATGATTTTGAATCAGAATTACATATCGATCGAAAACATACAAAAAATCCTTTCTTCGAAGAATCTGAAAAAGAAGAAAAATGGGTAGATAGTGTTTACAATCAAATGTCATTTGATGAAAAAGTTGGCCAATTATTTATGGTTGCAGCTTATTCTAATAAAGATTCTATTCATGTAAATTCCATTGATAAACTAATTAAGGAATCTAAAATTGGCGGATTGATATTCTTTCAAGGTGGTCCAATTCGTCAAGCCAATTTAACCAATAGATACCAATCTAAATCGAAATTACCATTGTTTATTGGTATCGATGCCGAATGGGGACTAAACATGCGTTTGGATTCTACTTATCGTTATCCTTGGAACATGACTTTGGGTGCAATTCGTGATACAAAACTAATTGAAAAGGTAGGAGTAAAAATGGGTCAAGAAACCAAAAGGTTAGGAATCCATTTTAATTTTGCCCCCGTTTTAGATATCAATACCAATCCTAAAAATCCTATTATTGGTTTCCGTTCATTTGGTGAAAATAAAGAAAATGTTACTCAAAGTGCTTTGGCATTAATGAAAGGTTTTCAAAGCCAAGGCGTTTTTTCAACAGGAAAACACTTTCCAGGGCATGGTGACACTGAAGCAGATTCTCACTTGTCGTTACCCAACGTATCCTTTTCCAAAGAGAGAATTAATGACGTTGAGTTTTATCCTTATAAAAAATTATTTCGTGAAGGTTTAGCTTCTGTAATGGTGGCACATTTAAGTGTTCCAAGTTTAGAACCTAGAATAAATTATCCAACCTCAATTTCCTTTAATGTGGTTACCAATATTTTGCAAAATCAATTGGGTTTTGAAGGATTGGTTTTCACCGATGCCTTAAATATGAAAGGGGCAAGCAATTATAAAAAAGAAGACGGCATTGCATTAAGTCCAGGAGATATTGACTTAGAAGCATTTTTAGCGGGTAATGATATTTTACTTTTTTCTGAAAATGTTCCCGCTGCAATAGAGAAAATTTGTATGGCTTATCAAAACGGATTGATTTCTGAGTATAGATTGTCTCGATCAGTAAAGAAGATTCTCCGTTATAAATATTTTGCAGGTCTTCATAATTACAAATCCATAACTACAGATAATTTAATAAGTGATATTTATCCTAGTTCTAATGATGCTTTACAATACCAATTGTATGAAAATGCAATTACGGTAGTTAAAAATAAAAATAGCATTTTACCTATTAAATCATTAGAAAATAATAAAATTGCTTACGTAAAATTAGGTGATGACAACAACAGTAAATTTGTTTCAACACTAAAAAAATATACTGAAATAACTGAAGTTTCTAGTGATAATATTGATAGTTTAAATGTACAATTAAGTAATTACAATACTGTAATTGTTGGTTTTCACAAATCTGATAAGGCTTGGAAAAAACAAGATTTTACTGAAACGGAATTACTTTGGTTACAAGAAATCGCTAAGAAAAACAATGTGATTTTAGATGTTTTCACAAAACCCTATTCTTTATTACCAATTGTAAACTTTGATGAAATCGAATCGGTTGTTGTCTCTTATCAAAATTGCGACATTTCTCAAGAGGTTTCCGCTGAACTGCTTTTTGGTGCAATCGAAGCAAAAGGTAAATTACCGGTTTCTATTGGTGAAAATTTTGCTGTAAATGATGGATTATCAACTAAAAAATTAAATCGTTTGGGTTTTTCAACTCCTGAGAATGTTGGAATGAATCCTCAAATTTTATCTAAAATTGATGCTTTAGCAAATAAAGCAATTGATAATAAAATGACACCTGGATTACAAATTCTAGTTGCCAGAAAAGGCAAAGTAATTTATCAAAAAGCTTTTGGATATCATACTTATGAAAATAAAGAAAAAGTTGAAAATACTGACGTTTATGATATTGCTTCGTTGACAAAAATCATTTCAACATTACCAAATGTAATGCAATTGTACGATCATAATAAAGTGAATTTAGATTCCAAATTGGGCGACATGCTGCCGATGTTCAAAAATTCTGATAAAGCAGCAATTCCATTTAAAAATTTACTTTCTCACAATGCTGGTTTTCAAGCATGGATTCCATTTTACAAAGCAACTATAGACAGTTCAAAAATTCCATTAGCGAAATATTATAGCAAAACGAGTAATGAGCTATTTTCTAAAAAAGTGGCTGATAGTCTTTTCTTGAGATATGATTACCACGATACCATTATGAAAATGATTGTTGACAGTAAGTTATCATTGAAAAAAGAATACAAATACAGTGATTTTACCTTCATCATTTTGAAAGAATATTTAGAGAGAATAACGGGTAAAAAATTAGATGAATTAAGTACAACTAATTTCTACAATTCACTAGGAATGAATAATACGATGTACAATCCATTGAATAAATTTGATAAAAGTAAAATACCTCCAACAGAAATTGATACCTATTTTAGACACCAACAAATTCAAGGCTACGTTCATGATATGGCCGCAGCAATGGAAGGTGGAGTAGGCGGACATGCCGGTATTTTTTCAAATTCGATGGATGTTGCTAAGATGATGCAGCTATTTTTACAAAAAGGAAATTATGGTGATGTAAGTTACTTTAGTTCAAAAACATTTGACGATTTTAATACGTGTCATTTTTGCAATGAAGGAAATAGGAGAGGACTAGGATTTGATAAGCCACAAATATCTGGAGCTGGACCAACTTGTGGTTGTGTGCCAATGATAAGCTTTGGACATACCGGATTTACAGGCACTATTGCTTGGGCTGATCCTGAAAATGAAATTGTATATGTCTTTTTATCCAATAGAACATTTCCTGAAGGCACTGTAAATAAATTATCCAAAGAAAATATCCGAGAAGATATTCAAAAGGTAATTTATGAGGCCATCGTTAAATAATATAATTTATTTAACGAAAGTTTAATTAATCTCAATCCAATTTTTGTTACTTTCGTTCCTCTAAATTATTAAAATGAAAATAGCTATAGTTTGTTATCCTACATTTGGCGGAAGTGGCGTAGTTGCTACTGAGTTGGGATTGGAATTGGCAAGACGTGGTCATGAGATTCATTTTATTACCTACAGTCAGCCTGTTCGATTAGAGCTATTAAATGCCAATGTTCATTATCATGAAGTGAACGTTCCTGAATACCCATTATTTCATTATCAACCTTATGAGTTGGCTTTGTCAAGCAAATTAGTTGACATGGTTAAACTTCATAAAATTGATTTATTGCACGTTCATTATGCAATTCCACATGCTTATGCAGGTTATATGGCAAAACAGATGTTGAAATCAGAAGGAATTAAAATTCCAATGGTTACTACTCTTCACGGAACGGATATTACGCTTGTTGGAAAACACCCATTTTATAAAACTGCAGTTACTTTTAGTATCAATAAGTCGGATGTGGTTACTTCGGTTTCTCAAAATTTAAAAGAAGAAACTTATTCTTTATTTGATATAAAAAATGACATTCATGTTATTCCAAACTTTATAGAATTAGATAAAATTAAAAATATATCTAAGATTGCAACTAATCGCTCAGTAATGGCTAATGAAAATGAGAAAATCATTACTCATATTAGTAATTTCAGAAAGGTTAAACGTATTCCAGATGTGATTGATATATTTTACAAAATCCAACAAAAAATACCTTCTAAGTTAATGATGGTTGGCGACGGACCAGAAAAAGAAGTTGCTGAAAATTTATGTTATAAATTAGGGATTTCAGATAAAGTTATCTTTTTTGGAAATAGTAATTAAATAGATAAAATATGAAGTTTTAGCGATTTGTTTTTATTGCCTTCTGAAACGGAGAGTTTTGGTTTGGCTGCTTTGGAAGCAATGGCTTGGGGAGTTCCAGTGATTTCAAGTAACACAGGTGGATTACCAGAAGTAAATTTTGATGGAATTTCTGGATATTTAAGCGATGTAGGAAATACTTTAGAAATGTCGCAAAATGCAATTAAAATTCTGGAAAATGAGGATACTTTGTTGGAATTTAAAAATAATGCAACAAATACAGCAAAGCAATTTGACATTAAAAATGTAGTAACTTTATATGAGAATTTATATAAGAAAGTTCTAAAAAAATAGAAAGATTTATTTAGAATCTATATCGAATACTTAAAGCTAAATCAGTTCCAAAACCGTTATCAAAATAACCATTTCCACCAATTTCTGGTCTTAAATCTATTGATGCCTGTAGCGGGAATTCAAAGTTATATTCAATTCCAATGTCACCAGCGGCAAATACAAAAGTCCCACTATTTCCATTAGTATTATTATTTGAAAAACTGCCTAATCCAGCACCAACTCCGGCATACCAATTGAATCCTTGTTCCAATGGCCAAACCCATTGATACAAACCGTTTGCTTTCATTGCACTTACATTATTGCTAGTTCTCCAACCCAAATTAAATTCAGCTCTATTCTGAGATTTTAATTTCATTTGATAGGAAATTTCAGTTCCAAAACCTCGATTGGCACCTAAACGCAATCCTATAGTATGGTTAGAAATATCTTGAGCTGACAATGAAAAAATTCCACATAAAAGAAACGAGAAAACAATTAGCTTTTTCATAAGTGATAACATTAGTTTATATTTCAATAACGATTAATTTAATTTGCTATTGTGTTGATAAGCTAAAGTTAATGGTTTACATCATAAGTTTGTAAATACTCTTCTTGGGTTTGACTTCCAGTGGAAGGTAGAGGAAGAGTTATTCCAGCAGGAAGACTGTTTAAACGGTAGCTAATGTTTGTATTGGTATAAACCATTCCAATAGTTTTTGAATAATATTGGTAGGAAGTAACCACATCTTGTTGATCTAAAATACTAACTACAACTGGAAAAGGAATTCCAGCAACAGTTAAACTAGTTGAAATTTTGGCATTTAAAACAGTTTTAATCTTCTTCACATCAGTATACACACGCCCGTTAGAACTAAAAGTTGGCAAGGATTCTATATTAGTAGATTTTAATGTATAATTAATAGTTAAAGGATAATTCTGAACTGTTTGATTGATAACACCGGAAACACTTCCTAAATCTTGATTGTTTGAGGCGTTTTCTTGAAAAATAACATAATCATTAATAGATAAATCCAATGGTAAAGCAGCGCCAAAATTGAAACCAATTGAACCTGTTAATAAAATCCTACTGCCATCAATTCTTGCTGCATTTTTATTCATAGAATTTGAAAAGAAACCGATCGGTGTGGTTCTTGTTTTAAACTTTTTATAAACTTTAGTGTTTATTATAGTATCATTCGAAACATATAAAGAGTCCGTTTGAGTAACATTATTCGTTAAAACTCTGTATTTCCAATAATTTCTTAATGCTAAAGGAAAATAGTTTGTTTGTGTAGAAGAATCTGATCCTGAAACTGTATCTGAAGAACAAGAAAAAAGTAATGTTAAAACTACAAGTGATAAAAGAAATTTAATTTTCATAATTTGGTTATTCTAATTTATTTATTGCGCTAAAGTATAAAAATTTCTTTACTTATTAAAAATTAATATTTTAGGTTTCAAATTATAAAACTTATATTTGTTCAAAATCGGATTAATATGTCAGGTAATACAATAGGAAAACTATTTAAACTAACCACTTTTGGTGAATCTCATGGAGAAGCATTAGGCGGTATTATTGAGGGTTGCCCTTCAGGAATTGAATTAGATCTTAATGCGATTAAAACCGAAATGTCACGAAGAAAACCGGGTCAATCTTCAATTGTATCTCAGCGAAAAGAAGAGGATGATGTTCAATTTTTATCTGGATTATTTGAAGGTAAAACCACTGGAACATCAATAGGATTTTTAATTAAAAATAATAATCAAAAACCGGAGGATTACTCAGAAATAAAAAGTAATTATCGACCAAGTCACGCGGACTATGTTTATGAAAAAAAATATGGAATTCGCGATTATCGTGGTGGCGGTAGAAGTTCAGCTCGTGAAACTGCAAGTAGAGTAGTTGCAGGTGCAATTGCAAAACAAATTGTTCCAACTATTAAAATCAACGCTTTTGTATCTTCCGTTGGAGATATTTATTTAAATAAACCATACCAAGAGCTAGATTTTTCAAAAATTGAATCCAATTCTGTTCGTTGCCCAGATTCAGAAACTGCAACAAAAATGGAGAAATTAATTAAAGAAGTAAAAAAAGATGGCGATACTATTGGCGGAACAATCACTTGTGTGTTACAAAATGTTCCAATTGGTTTAGGTGAACCCGTTTTTGATAAATTACATGCCGATTTGGGTAAAGCAATGTTATCAATAAATGCCGTTAAAGGATTTGAATATGGAAGCGGTTTTTGTGGAACTCAAATGAAAGGAAGTGAACACAATGATTTATACAATCCAGATGGAACCACTAAAACAAATTTATCAGGAGGAATTCAAGGTGGTATTTCTAATGGAATGGATATCTATTTTAGAGTTGCGTTTAAACCGGTTGCCACATTAATTCAAAAGCAAGAAGTATTAGATAATCAGGGAAATTTAGTTGAATTGCAAGGAAAAGGTCGCCATGATCCTTGTGTCCTTCCGCGTGCAGTTCCAATCGTTGAAGCTATGGCAGCGATTGTTTTAGCTGATTTCTATTTGTTAAATAAAATATACCAATAATTCAATAAAATATACGTAAATGCAAGAAACATCAAAGCAATCCTTATTAAGTAATGTAACTTTCACAATTCTAATCGC
>CANKZE010000073.1 GCA_947488545.1 Bacteroidota bacterium | reverse complement strand
TGCTTCTGTGTGAAATTTCTAAAAGGGATAGACCTGAATTATTGAAATCTAATATCGCTTCCGCAGATTTTTGAAAAACTTCTTGAGGTAAAATACAAGGTCCTGCGCTGTAATTGTGTTTTTTCATTAGTGTTGTGGTGTTGAAAAAAATTAAGCTACAAATTTCGTAAATAGAAAACTAAAATCAATTAAATATTCCTAAATAGTTATGCCAATTTATTAACAAAATCGTTTTAGTGAATCAGATTAAATAAGAATTTGATAATCTATAAATTGATCAAAAAGTTTATTGTATCAATATTATCAGCATAATCCCACAACTTTGGTTTTTGTGTTTGTCCAAACGACACGCTATTTTCAATTAAATTATTGGAAACAATACATTGAATTTGCTCGTGATCATGCTGTAATTTATTTTTTATATCATCCAAATTATCATAATATTCATAAAATACAGATGAAATTGGCGAAGCATAACTTGAATCTTCTTTAATGATTAGAAATTCATTGTCCAATAAATTAAAATTACTCATTAAGAAAACGGCCTTGTTATAATCGTAATTGTTAATGTATTTCTCAAATTTCATCACTTGGTGATAAGGATACATCCCACCAAAAAAAGCATCAAAATTATAATTTCTTGGTACAAATATCTTAGAAACATTTCTACATCCTAGGCCAAAATAGCGAAAAACATCTTCTCCTAGTGCAATCATTTGGTCCTTAGTTTCATTTCCGTCTAAAACTGCAACTGAATTTCTTGATTTTCTGATAATCGAGGGTTTATCTTTAAAATAATATTCAAAATAACGAGCGGTATTATTACTTCCGGTTGCAATTACAGCATCGAAATTTTCTAATTTACCCTCAACAAATGTGATGTAATTTTCTAATTCTGGTTCAACCGAAATTAGGTATTTTGCTAAAAAAGGTAATAAATGCTGATCGTTTGAAGAGGTTTTTACCAGTACTTTATGACCTGAAAGTAAAACCGAAATAAAATCATGGAAACCCACCAAAGGAATATTTCCGGCCAAAACCAATCCAACTGTTTTAGGAGTTACATTATCTAAATTATAACGATTCAACCATTGGTTTAAATTCTCTTCTGACAATGCTTCTGCCCAAGATTGAATTGCAAAATATACGTTTTCATTGGTATACCAGCCATTATGCGATGGCGATAAGTGAATTAAATCAATGAATTTATCAAAATACAAATCGTTGTGAAGCACCGACGTAGATTTGGTATTTTCAACCTCGGAAAATTGCGCTAAAAATTTACCCAGTTCGATGAAAATACTTTTTTTATGTTCTAATGTCATAATGATTTGCTTATGATAAGTTTTGGATGTAATTTTGCACAAAAATAAGATAATTATCTGCAATAGGCAATACGCCGAGAGCTTTATGCTTATCGCTTATAGCCTTTTGCTTAAAGCAAAATAAAATGGCAATTATAATAACTGACGAATGTATTAATTGTGGGGCTTGCGAACCGGAATGTCCAAATACTGCAATTTATGAAGGAGCTGACGATTGGAGATACAAAGACGGAACAAAAATTAGAGGAAAAGTAATTTTGGCCGACGGAACTGAAGTCGATGCTGATGCAGCTCAAACTCCAATTTCAGATGATATTTACTATATTGTTCCTGGAAAATGTACCGAATGTAAAGGGTTTCACGAAGAACCACAATGCGCCGCTGTTTGCCCTGTAGACTGCTGTGTTCCTGATGAAAATCATGTGGAAAGCGAAGAAACGCTTTTAAACAAACAAGCTTTTTTACACAACGAATAATAAAAAAATCCTGAGTTAGTAGCTCAGGATTTTTTTTTAAAGGCATTTATTTTCTACAATTTTTATTAAAAGATATAAATCCTATATTTGCACTCTTAAAAATAAACCATAATGAAAGCAGGAATTGTAGGATTACCAAATGTTGGAAAATCAACATTATTCAATTGTTTGTCTAACGCAAAAGCACAAAGCGCTAACTTCCCATTTTGTACTATAGAACCTAATATTGGGGTCGTAAATGTACCCGATTCTAGAATCGCAAAATTAGAAGAATTAGTAAAACCAGAGCGAGTTCAAATGGCAACCGTTGATATTGTTGATATTGCAGGATTGGTAAAAGGAGCTAGTAAAGGCGAAGGTTTAGGAAACCAATTCCTAGGAAATATTAGAGAATGTAACGCAATTATTCACGTTTTACGTTGTTTTGATAATGATAATATTATCCACGTTGATGGAAATGTAAATCCGATTAGAGATAAAGAAACCATTGACATCGAATTGCAATTAAAAGACCTTGAAACCGTTGAAAAACGTCTTGAAAAAGTAAATCGTGCCGCAAAAACAGGAAATAAAGAAGCGCAAACTGAAAAAGCGTTATTGGACCGAATTAAAGACGCATTATTACAAGCAAAATCAGCTAGAACAGTAGTTCCTCAAAATCATGAAGAAGTAGAATTGATGGAAACTTTTCAATTAATCACTACAAAACCCGTTTTATATGTTTGTAATGTAAACGAAGAATCCGCTGTAAACGGAAATCAATATGTAGATCAAGTTCGCGAATTGGTAAAATCAGAAGACGCTGAAGTAATCATACTTTCTGTGGGTGCCGAAGCAGATATCGCCGAACTAGAAAGCTTTGAAGAACGTCAAATTTTCCTTGAAGACATGGGATTGTCCGAGCCAGGATCTTCGGTTTTAATTCGTGCAGCCTATAAATTATTGAAGCAACAAACCTATTTTACCGCCGGAGTTAAAGAAGTTCGCGCATGGACAATCAATGTGGGAGCGACAGCACCACAAGCCGCAGGAGTAATTCACACCGATTTTGAAAAAGGATTTATCCGTGCCGAAGTTATTTCCTACGAAGATTTTGTTCACTACGGATCTGAAGCAAAATGCAAAGAAGCAGGGAAATTTAAAGTCGAAGGAAAAGAATATGTCGTAAAAGATGGCGACGTAATGCACTTCCGTTTCAACGTATAAATAAAATTAAGACCGCTAAATTAGCGGTTTTTTTGTGCCAATTTCCAGCTATCCATTACAAGATTTTTTCATAAAATGGTATTTTCTAAGCCAAAAATGAAGCTTCCTTGGGTCGCTCATTTTAGCCAAGAAAAAATACATTTTCTCAAAAAAATGCTTTCCATTTCTATCTGGGGCAAAATTTCGTTAAAAATCATAAATCTGAGTTCTTAAATCTAAAATCTGAGATCTTATATCTTAAATCAAAATTGTCAATATCATTCTTAATAACTTTGATAAAAATAGTTTTAAAACCAAACGAATAGTATTAAATTAGCACGTTCGAGGTACTTCCAAAAAGTATTGACCGAACAGAACGCAGATAAATTCAGTTTTAATAAAAATGTCAGAACAAAATCAATATACCGAAGACAATATACGCTCCCTCGATTGGAAAGAACACATCCGAATGCGACCAGGAATGTACATTGGAAAATTGGGTGATGGCTCCTCTCCTGACGATGGAATTTACATTCTTTTAAAGGAAGTTCTAGATAATTGTATCGATGAATTTGTAATGGGAGCCGGTAAAACCATTGAGGTTACCATAAAAGACAAAACCGTAACCGTTCGCGATTATGGTCGAGGAATTCCATTGGGAAAAGTAGTAGATGTAGTTTCTAAAATGAATACTGGAGGTAAATACGATTCACTTGCCTTCAAAAAATCGGTTGGTTTAAATGGTGTAGGTACCAAAGCGGTAAATGCACTTTCTAATTATTTCCGAGTAGAATCTGTTCGTGATGACAAACAAAAAGCGGCTGAATTTTCTGAAGGAAACCTAGTTTTAGAAGAAGATATAATTGAAACCACTAAGAGAAAAGGAACTAAAGTAACCTTCACTCCTGATGAAGCGATATTTAAAAATTACAAATTCAGAATTGAATATGTAATTAAAATGGTGAAAAACTACTGTTACCTAAACAACGGTTTGACCATTTTATTCAATGGTGAAAAATACTATTCTGAAAATGGGCTTAAAGATTTATTAGAAGAAACCATTCACGCCGATGATTTAGAATACCCAATCGTACATTTAAAAGGTGACGATATCGAAATTGCGCTAACTCATAGTAAAACGCAATACAGCGAAGAATACCACTCTTTTGTAAACGGTCAAAACACTACTCAAGGAGGAACGCACTTAGCGGCCTACAGAGAAGCAATTGTAAAAACCATTCGGGAATTTTACAATAAAGGTTTCGAAGCTTCCGACGTCAGAAAATCGATCGTTACAGCAGTAAGTATCAAAGTAATGGAACCTGTTTTTGAATCACAAACAAAAACTAAATTGGGTTCAACCGATATGGGTTCTGAAGCTGGAATGCCGTCTGTTCGTACTTTTGTAAATGATTTTGTGAAAACAAATTTGGATAATTATTTACATAAAAATCCAACAACAGCGGATGCCTTATTGCGCAAAATTCTTCAAGCGGAACGCGAACGAAAAGAGCTTTCAGGAATTCGAAAATTAGCCACCGATAGAGCTAAAAAGGCCAATCTTCATAATAAAAAATTAAGAGATTGTAGAGTACATCTTCAAGATACCAAAAACCCTAGAAGTTTAGAAAGTACGCTTTTTATTACCGAGGGAGATTCCGCTTCTGGATCAATAACGAAGTCTAGAGATGTGAATACCCAAGCTGTATTTAGTTTGCGTGGTAAGCCTTTGAATTCCTATGGTATGACCAAGAAAATCGTATACGAAAATGAAGAATTCAACTTGCTACAAGCTGCATTGGATATAGAAGATGGATTGGAGCGTTTGCGTTATAATAACATTGTAATTGCAACCGATGCTGATGTCGATGGAATGCACATCCGGTTATTATTAATTACCTTTTTCCTGCAATTTTTCCCAGAATTAATAAAAGAAGGACATTTGTATATTTTGCAAACTCCCCTTTTCCGTGTTAGAAATAAGAAAGAAACAATTTATTGCTATTCAGACGAAGAGCGAAAAGACGCCATTGAGAAATTAAAACCAAAACCTGAAATCACCCGATTTAAAGGATTGGGAGAAATTTCACCTGATGAGTTTAAAAATTTCATTGGAGAATCCATTCGCTTGGACCCAATTATGATGGATAAAAATACCTCAATAGAGCAATTATTATCCTTTTATATGGGTAAAAATACCCCAGATCGCCAAGATTTTATTATTAAAAACTTGAAAGTCGATTTAGATGTTGTTGAAGCAATTTAGTTAAAAAGAGTCAAAGAAATTTAATGGACGAAGAAGAAGAAAACATTTTTCCATACGAGGAAAACGAACCTAAATCAGCAGACGAGAAGCATTTTTATGAAAACGATGAAGATGCTAATGATACCATTACCAAAGTTACAGGAATGTACAAAGATTGGTTTTTGGATTATGCTTCCTATGTAATTTTAGAACGTGCTGTTCCTGCAATTGAAGATGGTTTTAAACCAGTTCAACGTCGTATCATGCACTCTTTGAAAGAGTTAGACGACGGTAGATACAACAAAGTTGCTAATGTTGTAGGTCACACCATGCAATACCATCCACACGGAGATCAAAGTATTGCCGATGCTATGGTGCAAATTGGCCAAAGAGAATTATTGATCGATTGCCAAGGAAACTGGGGAAATATTCTAACCGGTGACAGCGCAGCAGCGTCAAGATATATCGAGGCACGTTTATCAAAATTTGCCTTGGAAGTTTTATATTCTCCAAAAATTACTGATTGGGGAGTTTCCTATGATGGTCGTCGTGCTGAACCAAATAACCTACCAGTAAAATTCCCACTATTATTGGCTTCAGGAGCCGAAGGAATTGCTGTAGGTTTATCTACAAAAGTACTTCCTCATAACTTTAATGAATTAATAGACGCATCAATAAAAATATTGAAAGGGAAACCTTTTACCATTTACCCTGACTTTCAAACTGCTGGTATTGCTGATGTTACCAATTATAATGACGGAATGCGTGGCGGAAGAGTTCGCGTTCGTGCGAAAATTAGTCAGCTAGACAAAAATACTTTGGTGATCACCCAAATCCCATTTTCAACGAATACTACCACTTTAATTGATAGTATTTTGAAAGCTAATGAAAAAGGGAAAATCAAAATCAAGAAAATTGAAGACAATACCGCTGCGGAAGTTGAAATCTTAATTCACTTATTCCCAGGCGTTTCTCCAGATAAAACTATCGATGCCTTATTTGCCTTCACCGCTTGCGAGACTTCTGTATCTCCTTTAGGTTGCGTTATTGAAGACAACAGTCCTTTGTTTATTGGCGTTTCCGATATGCTTAAAATATCAACCAATAGAACGGTTGGATTGCTAAAAAGCGAATTGGAAATTCAATTGAGCGAACTTGAAGAACAATGGCATTTTGCTTCTTTGGAGCGTATTTTTATCGAGCAAAAAGTGTATCGTTTAATTGAAGAAGAAGTAACTAAAGAAGGTGTTATTGCTGCAATTGATGAAGGATTGAAACCTCACATCAAACACCTAAAAAGAGCAATTACAGAAGACGATATTTTGCGCTTGACCGAAATTCGAATCATGAGAATTTCGAAATTTGATAGCAACAAAGCCCAAGACAAAATTGAAGCTTTAGAAGGGGATATCGAACAAGTAAAATTCGACTTAGAAAACCTAATCGATTTTGCAATCGCTTATTTCACTCGATTAAAAGAGAAGTACGGAAAAGGTCGGGAGCGCCAAACGGAGCTTAGAATATTTGACGATATAGAAGCTACAAAAGTAGTTTTAAGAAATACCAAATTGTACGTAAACAGAGAAGAAGGATTTGTAGGAACGAGTCTTAAAAAAGACGAATACGTAGCCGATTGCTCTGATATTGATGATATTATAGTTTTCCTTAGAGATGGAAAAATGATGGTTACGAAAGTAGATGCGAAAACATTTGTTGGTAAAGACATCATTCATATTGCCATATTTGACCGAAGCGATAAACGTACTATTTACAACATGATTTATCGTGATGGTAAAAACGGTCCTTCCTACATTAAACGATTTAATGTTTCTGGAGTAACACGTGATAAATTCTACGATTTAACGAATGAAAAACCAGGATCTCAAGTACTTTATTTCTCTTGTAATCCAAATGGTGAAGCAGAAGTGATTACAGTATTACTTCGTCAAGTAGGAAGTATTAAGAAATTAAAATTCGATATCGACTTTGCTAATCTAGCAATTAAAGGGCGAACTTCTAAAGGGAATATTGTTACTAAATATCCTATTAAAAAGGTCGAACTCAAAGAAAAAGGAATTTCGACATTATTACCAAGAAAAATCTGGTTTGACGATACCGTTCAAAGACTAAATGTTGATGCTCGTGGAGAGTTGTTAGGAGAATTCAGACCAAGCGATAAAATTTTGATTATCCAACAATCTGGTAAATTGAAAGTAATCACGCCTGAATTAACTACGCATTTCGATGAAGATATGGTAGTTTTAGAAAAATGGATTCCTAAAAAACCTATTTCAGCTATTTATTATGATGGTGAAAAAGAACGTTATTTTGTAAAACGATTCTTAGTTGAAGTTGAAAATAAAGAAGAAACGTTCATTACAGAACATCCAAATTCTCAATTAGAAATTGTTTCTACTGATTACCGACCAGTTGCAGAATTGATTTTCAATAAAATAAAAGGAGTTCAAAAAGACAATTTAAATGTTGATATTGAAGCTTTTATAGCGGTTAAAGGATTCAAAGCTTTAGGTAACCAATTGACAACAGACAAGGTAAAACAAGTTAACTTGCTAGAACCATTACCATACGAAGCTCCCGAAGAAGTAGTTCCAGAGGAAATTGAAGTTGAAGGAGATGAAGTTGAAAATGGAGAAACTGAAGAATACGACGACTCAGATATTCAATTAGACGAAGACGGGCAAATAACATTATTTTAATTCTGCTGAAGAGCTAAATTTAACAAAAACGCATTATTAATTATTTTGCAAAACGGACTTTTAAAAGTAATTTTGCACTACACAACAACAACACAATAAAATGATTCACTTTTTCGAAAACGAAACCAATACGGTTTTTGCTGTTCAATCGCAAAAAGAATTTTCTGCAGAAGACATTTCAAAATTAAACTGGCTTTTTGGCAACTCAAATAAAATAGATAAATCCGTTCTAAATACTATAGGAACGGATTTTTTTATTGGCCCACGAGCTACTATGATTACTCCTTGGAGCACTAATGCCGTTGAGATTACTCAAAATATGGGAATCTCTGGAATCGTTAGAATAGAAGAGTTTATTAAAGTAAATTCCGATTTCACCGATTTTGATCCGATGCTTTCGCAAAAATATTCTGAGTTAAATCAAACGATTTTTTCAATCAATATCCAACCAGAAGCGATTTTAGAAATTGATGATATTGCAAGCTACAATCAAAGTGAAGGATTGGCTTTAAGCCAAGAAGAAGTAGATTATTTGAATAAATTATCAACTAAAATAGGAAGAAAATTAACCGATTCTGAAGTGTTTGGTTTTTCTCAAGCCAATTCAGAACACTGTCGTCATAAAATTTTCAATGGAACTTTTGTAATTGACGGAGTTGAAATGCCCACTTCCCTATTCAAATTAATAAAGAAAACATCTGCGGAAAATCCTAACGATATTGTTTCTGCTTATAAAGATAATGTTGCTTTTGTAAAAGGACCAAAAGTGCAACAATTTGCACCTAAAAGTCCTGAAAAA
>CANKZE010000072.1 GCA_947488545.1 Bacteroidota bacterium | reverse complement strand
ACATCAGCGGTTTTATTAAAACAACCCTTTAAATTAGTTGTTGAAGAAGGTTTATTTAATTACCTTCAAAAAGAAAATTGGTTACACCCTTATACTGCGATTTGGAAGACCAAAATTTTAAAATAATTAAAAATCAAAACCATAATAAAAACCCGCTAAGAAATAATTTTTAGCGGGTTTTGTGTTTTTATCGAAATATTAGGAATAATTTCTACCCTATCTAGAATAATTGGGAGCTTCCTTAGTAATCGTTACATTGTGCGGATGACTTTCGTTGATTCCGCTAGCTGTAATTCGAACAAATCGGCCTGTATCTTGTAATGTTGGAATGTCTTTTGAACCGCAATAACCCATTCCAGCTCTTAAACCTCCAATAAATTGTTGCATACTTTCATTTAATTCTCCTTTGTAAGGAACACGACCTACAATTCCTTCAGGTACTAATTTCTTAACATCGTCTTCAACATCTTGGAAATAACGGTCTTTTGATCCTTCTTGCATCGCTTCAACAGAACCCATTCCTCGGTACGATTTGAATTTACGCCCTTCAAATATGATAGTTTCACCCGGTGATTCTTTTGTTCCTGCTAATAATGATCCTAACATTACACAATCGGCACCTGCGGCAATTGCCTTTGGAATATCACCTGTATAACGAATTCCACCATCAGCAATTACTGGAACACCAGATCCCTTTATCGCTGCAGCAACTTCTAATATAGCTGAAAATTGAGGAAATCCAACACCTGCAACAATTCGAGTAGTACAAATAGAACCTGGACCAATACCAACTTTTACACCGTCTGCGCCATTTTCAACTAAGTATTTTGCCGCTTCAGGAGTAGCTATATTTCCAACAATAACGTCTAGTTTTGGGAATTTTGCTTTTACTTCTTTCAACACATTTACCACCCCTTGCGTGTGTCCGTGAGCAGTATCAATAATTATAGCATCAACACCAGCATTCACTAAAGCTTCCGCTCTTTGAACAGCATCGCCAGTAACTCCAATGGCAGCAGCTACTCGCAAGCGACCGAAAGAATCTTTATTGGCAATTGGTTTTTGTGTTAATTTAGTAATATCTCTGAAAGTAATTAGGCCTACTAATTTATAGTCGGCGTTAACTACTGGTAATTTTTCAATTTTGTTTCCTTGCAATACGACTTCCGCTTGCTCTAAGGAAGTTCCCTCGGCAACGGTAACCAAATTTTCTGAAGTCATTACTTCAATAATAGGTCGTGTATTGTTTTTTTCAAAACGCAAATCTCGATTGGTTACAATTCCTTTCAGGGTTTTATTTTCATCTACAATTGGAATTCCACCAATACCAAATTCTTTCATTGCATTTTTCGCATCTGCAACAGTTGAAGTTAGAGGTAATGTTACTGGATCGATAATCATTCCTGATTCTGCACGTTTTACTTTTCTAACTTTCGCAGCTTGTTGCTCAATCGTCATATTTTTATGTAAAACTCCAATTCCACCTTCTTGCGCCATAGCAATTGCCATAGCACTTTCGGTTACTGTGTCCATTGCAGCAGATACAATAGGTACATTTAGAGTAATGTTACGAGAAAATTTTGTTTGGATACTAACTTCTCTTGGGAGAACATTAGAATAATTAGGAACTAATAATACGTCATCGTAAGTTAATCCTTCGCCAATAATTTTTGTGTTGTGTGCGATCATTGCAATTTGTAGTTGAATTGCGTGCAAAGATAGTAAATAATATTAGATATGTCAAATATTAAGATTCCTGGGCTATAGTTTGAATTGCTTCAAATGAATTAATGAAATTCACCAAACAACTTTGTTGCTTCATTGTAGGCACTTTCAAAACTCATCGGACTAGTATTGGTTTGCTCCTTATTTGAAGTAAAATAGGAAAGCAATTTTTCTGTCGGCATATTTCCTGTAAGTGTGTCTTTTGCCATTGGACAACCTCCAAAACCTTGAATAGCGCCATCAAATCGGCGGCAACCTGCATTATAAGCAGCATCCACTTTTTCAAACCATTTTTCAGGTGTAGTATGAAGGTGCGCACCAAATTCAATTTTAGGATATTTGGGAATTAAATTGGAGAATAAATATTGAATTACTTCTGGAGTTGAACTTCCTATAGTGTCGGAAAGCGATAGAATTTTGACCCCTCGATTGGCTAAATTTTCTGTCCAATTACCCACAATATCAACATTCCAAGGATCACCATATGGATTTCCAAATCCCATTGATAAATAGGCTACGACTTCTTTATTCGTTTTATCAGCAATTTCTAGAATCTCGTTCAGAGTTACCAATGATTCATCGATAGTTTTATGAGTATTCCTCATTTGAAAATTCTCAGAAATAGAAAATGGAAAACCCAAATATTGAATTTCTTTATGTGCTGATGCGGCAATTGCACCTTGAGTATTGGCAATAATAGCGAGTAATTTACTATTGGTTTGTGACAAATCCAGTTGCGCCAAAACTTCGGCAGTATCTTGCATTTGGGGAATGGCTTTTGCAGATACAAAACTTCCAAAATCAATGGTGTCAAAACCTACGCGAAGCAACGATTGAATATAAGCCACCTTTCTAGCAGTTGGAATAAAAGATTTTATTCCTTGCATAGCATCACGAGGGCATTCTATTATTTTAATTGGATCCATTGGTTCAAATATAGAGAAAATGCGGGAATTCAGGAAGAAGAATCACAATAAATTAATGCAAAACCGATTCTATTATTTTTTTGTTAATGGCTTTCACCAACGCTGGTCCTTCATAGATAAATCCAGTATAAAGTTGGATCAAACTAGCTCCAGCCTCCAATTTTTCAATAGCATCTTGAGCTGAATGAATTCCACCTACTCCAATAATTGGGAAAGACTTATTGCTTTTTTCAGATAAAAAACGGATTACTTCAGTCGATCTTGAAGTTAACGGTTTTCCCGACAATCCTCCTACTTCCACTTTATTCTCAGATTGCAAACCTTCTCTAGAAATAGTGGTATTGGTAGCAATTACTCCAGCAATTTTTGTTGTTTTTACAATGTCGATAATATCCAATAACTGCTCGTCTGTCAAATCGGGTGCGATTTTTAGTAAAATTGGTTTTTGTTTTGGTCGAGCTGAATTTAGGTCTTGCAAGGTTTGCAATAATTTTGTTAAGGGTTCTTTTTCTTGTAGCTCTCTTAAATTGGGTGTGTTAGGTGAACTTACGTTTACCACAAAATAATCTACATAATCATAAAGTGCATCAAAGCAAATTACGTAATCAACAACCGCATTTTCATTTGGCGTAAACTTATTTTTACCAATGTTACCACCAATTAAAACGCCTTTATTTTGTTTCAATTTTTGAATAGCTACGTCAACGCCTTTATTGTTGAAACCCATTCTATTGATAATTGCACCGTCTTGTTTTAAACGGAATAATCTCTTTTTAGGATTCCCATCTTGCGGTTTAGGAGTTAATGTTCCTATTTCTATAAAACCGAATCCAAAATTCGAAAGTTCATTATAAAGTACCGCATCTTTGTCGAAACCAGCAGCTAATCCAACGCGGTTTTTAAATTTTAAACCAAACACTTCCGTTTCTAATCTTTTATCATCATCTACATAAATGGCTCTGAAAATACTTGAAACACCAGGTATTTTTGAAACAAAGCGAATAGCAGAAAAAGTAAAATAATGTACTTTTTCGGGGTCAAACCAAAAAAGTAAAGGGCGAATTATAAGTTTGTACATGATTGTGCTGTTGTGAGCTACAAAAGTAAAGAATAGTTTTAATTAAATTAAATCTACTTTCAATAAATTGAGAAATTTCTATTTGTAAAAGCATTTAAATTATTACATTTGAAGCTAAAGCAAATAATGATTACTATAATGAAAAAACCGAGTTCAATACTGCTGTTAATTTTCTTCTGTTTTACACAAATATCAGTTGGACAACAACCTGTAAAACCCAATTCAGCAGTCATTTATAACCAAATTGAAAAGCTAAATTTCTTAGGATCGGTATTGTATATTGCCGCACATCCCGACGATGAAAACACCAGATTAATATCTTATTTATCCAATGAGAAAATGGCTAGAACCGGTTATTTATCATTAACGCGGGGCGATGGAGGACAAAATTTAATTGGTCCCGAATTACGTGAACAGTTGGGTGTAATTCGAACTCAAGAATTGCTTGAAGCAAGAAAAATTGATGGTGGGGAACAGTTTTTTTCTCGCGCTAATGATTTTGGATACTCTAAAAACCCTGACGAAACGCTGCAAATTTGGAATAAAGACCAAGTTTTAAGCGATGTGGTTTGGGCAATTAGAAAATTCCAACCCGATGTAATTATCAATCGTTTTGATCATCGTTCTCCGGGGACAACCCACGGGCACCATACCGCTTCTGCTCTATTAAGTGTAGAAAGTTTTGATTTAACCAACAATGTGAATGTATTCCCAAATCAATTAAAATGGGTTAAACCTTGGCAACCAAAAAGACAATTTTTTAATACGTCATGGTGGTTTTATGGTAGTAAAGAAAAATTTGACGCAGCTGATAAAACCAATTTATCTTCTTTACAAATAGGTGTTTACTATCCTACAATTGGAAAATCAAATCAAGAAATTGCAGCTTTAAGTAGAAGTAGTCATGAATCACAAGGATTTGGAAGTACTGGAAGTCGTGGGGAAGAAATGGAATATTTAGAATTTCTAAAAGGAACTTCGTTAAACGACAAGAACAATATTTTTGATGGAATAGATACCACTTGGAGTCGAGTGAAAGGCGGAACTGCTGTTGGTGAATTAATACAAAAAATAATAAAAGAATACGATTTCAAAAACCCATCATTAAGCATTCCGAATTTGGTGAAAGCCTATTCGATGGTTCAATTATTGGATGACGAACATTGGAAAACAATTAAATCAGATGAAATAAAAAAGGTAATTGCAGCTTGTTCAGGTTTGTACCTTGAAGGTGTGGCTGAAAATCAAACAGCAACTCCAAATAGTACTTTAAATGTAAAAATTGAAGTAATAAACAGAAGTTTAAATTCAATGGTTCTTAAGAGTATTGTCTCCATACCAGAGGGAAAAAACACGAATATTAATAGCGAATTAAAAAATAACATTTCAATAAATAATAAACTTGAAATTAAATTACCAGAAACGGTAAACTATACCAACCCTTATTGGTTAAACCAAAAAGGAACAGTTGGAATGTATACTGTAAACGAGCAACAAAACATTGGATTTGCTGATGTAATTAGAGAAGTTAAATTGGTATTTAATATTGAAATTAATGGAATTACGATTCCTTTTGAACGAAATGTAATTTATAAATACAACGATCCAACCAAAGGAGAAATTTACAATCCGTTGGATATTGTTCCTGAAATAACAACCTCAATAATCGATAAAGTTGCCTTATTTAATTCGGGTAAATCAAAAACGATTGGAGTTACGATTAAAGCTGGAAAAGAAGCAGCGAGTGGAATTTTGAAATTGGACCTTCCTGTAAATTGGAAAGTAAAT
Organism: Bacteroidota bacterium; assembly: GCA_947488545.1. Classification (GTDB taxonomy): domain Bacteria; phylum Bacteroidota; class Bacteroidia; order Flavobacteriales; family Flavobacteriaceae; genus Flavobacterium. Next base: position 3,341 of record CANKZE010000072.1, on the reverse strand, counting down.
CCGAACGAAATCTCATTTGCCTTGAGCAAAAAAGGGGAAGAACAAATTGTGAATTTCGAAGTATTTCCTCCAAAAAATGCAGATGAAATTACAGCAAAAGCAGTTGCGATTATAAATGGGAAATCATTTGATAGAGAACAAATAAATATTAATTACGAGCACATTTCAAAGCAACAAATACTGAGACCCTCGGAGGCAAAATTCATTAAATTGGATATCAAAACTGGTAATCAAAAAATTGCTTATATAATGGGGGCTGGCGATGAAGTTCCGAAAAGCTTGAAGCAAATGGGTTATGAGGTTACAGAAATTAATCCGAGCGAGATCACGAAAGAAAAACTAGCTTATTTTGATGTTTTAATTACAGGAATTAGAGCGTATAATACCGTTAAAGAACTGAAATTCAAACAAGAAATCCTTTTTGATTTTGTAAATGAAGGAAAAACGATGATAGTTCAATACAATACAACGGATGAATTAGTGACGAAAAATATTGCGCCCTTTCCTTTAAAAATATCCCGAGATCGTGTAACTGAGGAAAATGCAGCAATTCGATTTTTAGTTCCCGAGCATCCTGTTTTAAATTATCCGAACAAAATAACTACCAAAGATTTTGAAGGCTGGACGCAAGAACAAGGATTGTATTACCCAAATGAATTTGACGCTGCTTTCACTCCAATTTTATCTTCAAATGATAAAGGGGAAACCCCTAAAAATGGCGCCTTGTTGATTGCTAAATACGGAAAAGGGCATTATATTTATACTGGTTTAAGCTTTTTTAGAGAATTACCAGAAGGGGTTTCTGGAGCGTACCGATTGATATCTAACTTAATTTCAATAAAGTAGCTATGAGCGAAAATGAAAATAAATTGTGGAAGAAAAACTACACTTGGGTGTTAATTGCGAATGCGCTTTACATCTTATTTTACTTTATTATAATGCAACTTTTTTCCTAGAATATGCAACAAATTGACTGGATAATACTCGTAATTACTTTACTTTTCATCGTTATTTATGGCGTTTGGAAAACAAAAGGCAGCACAGGAAATGTTAAAGATTACATTTTAGGAAACAATGAAACTCCGTGGTGGACTGTTGGACTTTCGGTAATGGCAACCCAAGCCAGTGCTATTACTTTCCTTTCTACACCTGGCCAAGCGTACCATGACGGAATGGGATTTGTGCAGTTTTATTTTGGTTTACCAATTGCAATGGTGGTTATTTGTATGACTTTTATTCCAATTTATCACCGTTTAAAAGTATTTACTGCCTACGAATATTTAGAGCAACGATTTGACTTAAAAACGCGTTCTTTAGCATCTATACTATTTTTGGTTCAACGAGGTTTAGGAACTGGAATTACCATTTATGCTCCGTCAATTATTCTATCAACGATATTGGGTTGGAATTTAACGCAACTGAATATTATTATCGGTTCATTGGTCATAATTTACACATTTTCGGGCGGTACAAAAGCGGTAAACGTAACTCAAAAACACCAAATGTTTGTAATTATGTTTGGTATGATTTTAACTTTTTTCTTAATCTTACATTTATTACCAAACGATATGACTTTTGGAAATGCGCTTCATATTGCTGGTGCAAATGACAAAATGAATATCGTTGATTTCTCATTTGACCCTGAAACTCGTTATACATTTTGGAGTGGAATTACTGGAGGATTTTTCCTAGCTCTCTCCTATTTTGGTACCGATCAATCTCAAGTAGGTCGCTATTTATCGGGAAAATCAATAAAAGAAAGTCAAATGGGATTAATTATGAATGGGTTTCTAAAAGTCCCAATGCAATTTTTTATCTTGCTTATTGGGGTGATGGTTTTTGTTTTTTTCCAATTCAATCCCGTTCCGTTAAATTTCAATCCAAATAATAAAATCGTTATAGAAAAGTCCATTTACAAAGAAGAATATCAGAATTTAGAAAAACAACTTTCGGATTTATCTGAAGAAAAAAAGGAGTTTAACCTTTTGTATATTGATCATTTGAATCAGAATTACGACAATCCGATTCTGAGAAAAAAACTTACTGCTTTGTCCAATAAAGAAAATGATTTGAGAGAGCAGGCAAAAGAATTAATTTCAAAAGCAGATCCAAAAGCAGAAACAAACGATAAAGATTATGTTTTTATCAATTTCATTTTAAATTATTTACCGAAAGGGTTAATCGGACTTTTATTAGCGGTAATTTTATCTGCCGCCATGTCGTCAACAGCTTCCGGTTTAACTGCATTGGCATCTACTACGGCAATTGACATTTACAAAAGAAATTTAAAAGAAGAAAAATCGGATAAACATTATGTAAATGCTACCAAGGTTTTTACGGTATTTTGGGGGATTGTAGCAATTCTTTTTGCTTGTATAGGAACTTTATTTGAAAATTTAATTCAGCTCGTAAATATTATTGGATCTATTTTCTACGGAACTGTTTTAGGGATTTTCTTAGTTGGTTTTTATATCAAATACATTCGTGCAAAAGCCATTTTCTGGGGAGCAATTATCACCCAGTTGACGATATTCTATATATTCTACTTGGATATTGTGAGTTTCCTTTGGTTGAATTTTATTGGCGCAATAATTACAATTATAATTGCAACTTTGCTTCAGTTCTTTCTTTTTAGTGACAAAAACGAAAGTATAGAAAGTATTGAATAATTATAATTTAAGGAGATAATCGATCTATTTTCCAAGAAAAATCATCTTGTAATTGGTATCTAATTCGGTCATGAAGTCGGTTTGGACGACCTTGCCAAAATTCAACTTCAACAGGTTTAATTAGGAAACCTCCCCAAAATTCTGGTCGCATGATTTCCTTACCTTGGTAATCCAATTCCAATTGTTTTAATTTATCTTCCAATGTTGATCGTGACGGAATTACCTCACTTTGATTGGAAACTATGGCGCCTAATTTACTTCCGTCAGGTCTTGAATCAAAGTAACCATCGGAAATATTGGTTGGTGTTTTTTCTGCAATCCCTTTAATAATAACTTGTCGTTCCAATGAATGCCAAAAAAATGACAGACAAACATTTGGATTACTGGTGATTGCTTTTCCTTTCTCGGAGTTATAATTGGTGTAAAAAATAAACCCTTCTTCAGAGTATTTTTTCAATAATACCACCCTAGATTTAGGAAATCCATCCAATCCAATCGTCGAAACCGTCATCGCGTTTACCTCATCTATTCCACCAAAATCTTCCACTTCATGAAACCATTTGTGAAACAAATTAATAGGATCTTCTGGAATAGAAGTTTCCAAAAGTGCACTCTTTTCATATGATTTTCGGTAGTCGCTTAAATCTTCCATTGAATATAATTTAGATTTTA
>CANKZE010000071.1 GCA_947488545.1 Bacteroidota bacterium | reverse complement strand
ATAAACCCCTTTTTTTCTTCCCAAGTCAATTGGTACAATTTGTTATTAATAATAGTAATTCCCTCACCAAAATACATATCGTCCAATTTCACCGACTTATAAATTTTCCCTGTTTTATAATCTGTTTTTAATAATTTCGAAAATTTACGAAGCCCAGTTCCTTCAAATAAAGTATCTCTAAAAAACTCCAAACCTTCAGTAAATGAAGAGGTATCATGAGGAAAAGTATTCACAATTTTATAGTTCAATAACTTCGGAGTCACATTCGAAACCAATTCTATACGAGAAGTTATTTCCTGGTTTTCACCTTCAAAATAAACTAAGGCTTTCAAATTTTGATACCCCAATTTCTGATCTTTTAAGCTAAAAGTTAGGTTTTCCAAATTCTTTTTCGAACCAATATTCTTGTCATTAACAAAATAAACAATACTATCTATTTTTTTATTTTCACCATTCAATAAACGCAGTGAAAGACTGTCATCATTGCTGTATTCGCTTTTAAATTTACTTTCGTCAAAACTAAAATATTTTTCAGTTGCCGATTTCGAACCGTTGCAACCTACAAAAAGAGAGACTAATAAAATGATTGAGAGAAGGTTATATTTTTTCATAATGATTTTTATTTGTGGGTAAGTTACAACACAAAAGTTTATATAATTGAGTTGCAAAAATACAAATTAATTGTATATTTGCAACGGCAAGTCCTACACGATCTGCTCCTGCAAAATCCCCCAGGATGGGAACGTAGCAAGGGTAAGTGGTTGAGCGATGCGATGTAGGTCGCTTGCCTTTTTTTAATCAAGCAATCTTCCATTCGGAGGATTTTTTTTGGAGTAATTCGATCTTTCTTTACCTCGCCTTTACACCCGCTTTCCGCTGCAATCCACGCAAAAAAAGCGTGGGATTTTCACTGCAATCGGGACTAATTTTGAACTTTCAGTTTTCCAAATATCAGAATTAACTATATTTACATTCTAAAACAATTCGTTTATGAATAAAGTAGTTTTAATAACAGGCGCTTCTTCAGGAATAGGGAAATCTATCGCCGAGTTTTTACATTACAAAGGTTTTATCGTTTATGGAACGAGTAGAAACCCTGACAATGTTAGAAATTCTGTCTTTCCATTATTAGAATTAGACGTTCGAAATACCGATTCAATCCAAAATGCCGTTAAAAAAGTAATTGAACTTTCCGGAACTATAGATATTGTAATTAATAATGCGGGTGTTGGAATTACAGGTCCAATCGAAGAAATATCATCTCAAGAAATAAAAAATAATTTCGAAACCAATTTCTTTGGGCTTATAGAAGTAATGAAAGCCGTTTTGCCACAAATGCGCGTTCAAAAATCAGGTTTAATTATCAATATTACCTCCATTGCAGGTTACATGGGATTGCCGTATCGCGGAATATATTCTGCATCAAAAGGGGCGTTAGAATTAATCACCGAATCGTTAAGTATGGAAGTGAAGCCATTTGGAATTAACGTTACCAATGTTGCTCCTGGTGATTATGCTACCAATATTGCTGCAGGACGTTTTCATGCGCCAGTAATAAAAGGATCAGATTATGAAAATTCTTATGGAGCGACTCTAAAAATGATGAACGACCAAGTAGATAGCGGAAATAATCCTATCGAAATGGCCGAAGCGATATTTGATATTATCAATTCAACCAACCCAAAAATTCATTACAAAGTGGGAAGTTTCATTCAAAAGTTTTCCATCGTATTAAAGAGAATTTTACCCGATAAAGTCTATGAAAAAATACTAATGAATCATTATAAATTGTAACTTAGCATAAACTAACATTCTAACTTAAAACACTCAATTATGAAGTTTTTTATTGATACAGCAAACCTAAATGAAATTAAAGCCGCGCAAGCTCTTGGAGTTCTTGATGGCGTGACTACCAATCCTTCTTTAATGGCAAAAGAAGGAATTACGGGAAAAAATAACATCCTAAAACATTACGTTGACATTTGCAATAGCGTTGATGGCGATGTTAGCGCCGAAGTAAACGCAGTTGATTATGACGGAATGATTCGCGAAGGCGAAGAATTAGTTGATTTACATCCACAAATTGTCGTGAAATTGCCAATGACAAAAGAAGGAATCATGGCATGTAAGTATTTTTCTGATAAAGGAATTAAAACCAATGTTACCTTAGTTTTTTCTGCAGGTCAAGCTATTTTGGCTGCAAAAGCGGGAGCAACCTATGTTTCGCCTTTCGTCGGTAGATTAGACGATATTTCAACAGATGGCTTGGCTTTAATTGAGGAAATCCGATTGATTTATGATAACTATGGTTTTGAAACTCAAATATTAGCCGCTTCTGTTCGTCATACAATGCACATTGTGAATTGCGCTAAAATTGGTGCCGATGTAATGACTGGACCACTTTCTGCTATCCTAGGATTGCTTAAACACCCTTTGACAGATATTGGCCTAGCCCAGTTTATCGCCGACTTCGAAAAAGGGAATAAATAAAACCATTTAAGTATAAAAAAAGCGGTACCGTTATCAGTACCGCTTTTTTATTTGTATGTTATCTTATTTCAATTTATCAGCAAATTTAACTTCGAATAGATTGGTGAACGCATCTTTTATTTTGCCATTTCCATCTAAAATCAAAGTTCTGTGAATTTTAGTAATTGCCCATTTATTTTTCACATCCTCAAAATTGGCACAACGGTATTCTTGAACACCATCAAACTTATAATTCGTCAATAAATCAACCCAATTTTTTTGATCTTCATCTAAATTTACTGCGATGTATTGGTATTCTGGGTGTTGTAATTTAAATGCCAATACTTTCTTATGTGCAGCAGCTAAATGAGTTAAGGCTTCTTTAGTCCAGAAAAACAAAACGGTCTTTTTATTCATAATAGACTTAGATGAAACTGTAATTCCTTCTTTATTTACTAATTTCACTTCTGGTAATTGATTTCCAACGTTCAGAAGTTTTATGGCGTTTTCAATTTTTAGAATTTCGTTTTTACTACTATTGTCTGTCGAGTATTTTCTATAAATATCCAAGAACTTTTGGTTGTTCACCATATTTTGATCTTCTAATAAATAGGAAAAAGCAATATTATTAAGAATACTATTTTTTACTTTTTCATTACGGATTAAAGTATCAGCAATATTCAATTTATTGATATTGGTAGTTAATGCTAAATCTACATCCGAAAAATGATTGTGGTATTTTACAGAACCTAAATTATTTAATAAATGAGATAAATAAACTACAAATGGCGAAAAGGTCGATAATTCTACATTATTAAAGTCGATGTTCTTTCTATAACTGTAATATTTTGCAGGTAATTTTTCATAAACATCTTCGTCCGTTCTTAGTTTGTGAATAATTGGATACAACTCTTTTTTCGAATAATAATTAAAATCCAATTCAGCTTTCGCAAATAAATCAAACTCTTTACTCCAATTGATATCTTTCTTGTGTGATAAATAACTTTTCTTGTTTCTATTGTAAGTAGAATCTATGTTAGCATTAAACTTTGCAAAATCATAATCAAAAACATCAAACATTTTTTCCTTTTCAGCTACGTCTTTTAAATAAGTCTCCATTAAATAATTATTTTTTGCATCTCCACGACCACAAAAAATAATTGATTCATCAAAATTGTTTGAATTTAAACGAACCATGATACTGTCGTTTTTATCAAAAAAAACATATTGGTATTCTGGATCGTGCTTAAACGTGTACATTCCTGGCGCTAATGAATCAAATTGAACGAAGAAAGTATTGTCTTTTTGAAGTGGAATAGTATCAATTACAACTCCATCTTTAGAGAAATAAATAAATCTATTGGTTGGATTTAGTACTTCTCCACCAAAATAAGCTCTATAGTCGTCCTTCTTAAAATCTTTATTACAAGAAATTAAGGAAAGAAAAAATAGCGTCGAAAAAATTCTTAAAAAGGGAGAATTAGGCATATTAAAATTCATTGCAATACATACAAAAATATTTAGACCAATTCAATTTAGGTGTTAATAGTTAGTTAAATTAAAGTAATACTCTTATTTCAAACAATGAATTGGCTGAAATTGAGGGATTTTTTCTACTTTTGCAAAAATTAAAATAAAGAATATCAATGTTAACTATCAATAATTTATCAGTACAGTTTGGTAAAAGAATTTTGTTCGACGAAGTAAATACCGTTTTTACACACGGTAATGTTTACGGAGTTATTGGAGCAAATGGTGCTGGAAAATCAACTTTTTTAAAGATAATTTCTGGTGAAATGGATCCTACAGCTGGACATGTTCACCTTGAAGCAGGTAAAAGAATGTCTGTTTTAAATCAGAATCACAATATGTTTGATGATTTTACAGTTTTAGAAACTGTGATGATGGGAAACAAAGTTTTGTATGCCGTTAAGAAAGAAATGGATGAATTGTATGCTGATTACGATGATAAAAATGCTGATAGAATAGGGGAGTTACAAGTTCAATTTGAAGAAATGAATGGTTGGAATGCCGACTCAGATGCCGCTTCATTGTTATCGAATTTAGGAATTACCGAAGACAGTCATTACACTTTAATGTCTGATTTAGAAGGAAAATTGAAAGTTCGTGTCCTTTTAGCACAAGCTCTTTTTGGAAATCCTGATTTGTTAATTATGGATGAGCCTACCAACGATTTGGATTTTGAAACCATCGCTTGGTTAGAGAATTTCTTAGCAAATTATGACAACACAGTAATTGTAGTTTCTCACGACCGTCACTTTCTAGACGCGGTTTGTACGCATATTTCCGATATTGATTTTGGAAAAATTAACCATTATTCTGGTAACTATACTTTTTGGTACGAATCAAGCCAATTAGCTGCAAAGCAACGTGCGCAACAAAACAAGAAGGCCGAAGAAAAGAAACAAGAGTTGGAAGAATTTATTCGTCGTTTTAGTGCGAATGTGGCAAAATCTAAACAAGCAACTTCTAGAAAGAAAATGATTTCTAAATTGAATATTGCTGAAATCCGACCTTCAAGCCGTCGTTATCCTGCAATTATTTTCGATCAAGAAAGAGAAGCTGGAGACCAAATTTTGAATGTACAAAATCTAAGTGCTTCTGTTGATGGCGATGTTTTATTTACAGGTGTAGATTTAAATATGGCTAAAGGCGACAAAATAATATTGTTTTCAAAAGATTCACGTGCTACAACTGCATTCTACGATATTTTAAACGGTTTGCAAAAAGCTGATTCTGGTACATTTGATTGGGGAGTTACTACTAATCAAGCGTATTTACCAGTTGACAATCACTCGTTTTTTGAAAACGATTATTCATTAGTAGATTGGTTGCGCCAATGGGTGAAAACAGAGGAAGAACGTGATGAGGTTAATATTCGTGGTTTCCTTGGAAAAATGATTTTCTCAGGTGAAGAAGCGTTAAAAACTAGCCGTGTCTTATCAGGAGGAGAAAAAGTAAGATGCATGCTTTCGCGAATGATGATGGAACGTGCTAATGTTTTGATGATTGACGAACCTACCAATCACTTGGATTTGGAGTCGATTACGGCGTTTAATAATTCGCTTAAAAACTTCAAAGGTTCTGTAATCTTTACAACTCATGACCACGAATTTTCGCAAACCGTAGGTAATAGAGTGGTGGAATTAACACCAAAAGGAGCAATTGATCGATACATGACTTTTGATGAATATTTGGATAATGAAAGTATTAAAGAGTTGAGAATCAAAATGTATTCTTAAATAATTATATCAAACTCTCGAGAAATCGGGAGTTTTTTTTGATAGTAAATGAAATAAAATATTTTTCAGTTCTTATTCAATCGATGTTAAAATCTATAAAAAAATTATATATTTGCATAACCAAACAAAAATCTTCAATATGAGTCAAAAAATATTGCTTACTTCCAAAGAAGTCAATATCATTCTTCATCGTTTGGCTTGTCAATTGATTGAAAAACATTTAGATTTTTCAGATACTATTCTTATTGGTATTCAGCCTCGTGGGACTTTTTTGGCAGAAAGATTAAAATCACTTTTAGAAAACGAATATAAAATTTCTAACATCCTTTTAGGGTATTTGGATATTACCTTTTTTAGAGATGATTTCAGAAGAAACGACAAACAATTAGAAGCTAATAAAACCCAAATTGATTTTTTAGTTGAAAATAAAAAAGTAATTTTTATAGATGATGTTTTGTACACCGGAAGAAGTATCCGCGCGGCATTAACTGCAATTCAATCTTTTGGAAGACCAGCATCTATTGAGCTTTTAACGTTAATTGATCGTAGATTTAGTCGTGACTTACCGATTCAACCTGATTACCGTGGTCGTCAAGTAGACGCGATTAATGATGAAAAAGTAAAGGTATGCTGGAACGAGCAAGATGGCGAAGATGCAGTGTATTTAATACCAACAAATAGTAAATAAATAGTATAAAAATGAGCGAATTAAGTGTAAATCATTTATTAGGAATTAAAAATATCAACAAAAATGATATTGACCTTATTTTTGAAACCGCCGATCATTTTAAAGAAGTAATCAATCGCCCAATTAAGAAAGTTCCTTCCTTACGCGACATTACAATTGCTAATATATTCTTCGAAAATAGTACCAGAACTAAATTATCATTTGAATTAGCTCAAAAAAGACTTTCTGCTGATGTAATTAGTTTTTCTGCGGCTCAATCCTCTGTAAAAAAAGGAGAAACCCTAGTTGATACAGTAAACAATATCCTTTCTATGAAAGTGGATATGGTGGTAATGCGACATGCTAATCCTGGCGCAGCTCACTTTTTATCTCAAAATGTAAAAGCGAGTATTATAAACGCTGGAGATGGAGCACACGAACATCCAACCCAAGCTCTTTTAGACAGTTATTCGATTCGAGAAAAACTAGGAGAAGTTGCAGGTAAAAAAGTTGTGATTGTTGGTGATATTTTGCACTCTCGTGTAGCGCTTTCAAATATCTATGCTTTGCAAATGCAAGGTGCTGAAGTGAAAGTTTGCGGTCCAAAAACGCTAATTCCAAGATACATTGAGTCACTTGGAGTAAAAGTAGAGTCAAATTTACGCAAAGCATTGGAATGGTGCGATGTAGCTAACATGTTAAGAGTTCAAAACGAACGTATGGATGTGAATTTTTTCCCTTCAACTAGAGAATACGCACAACAATATGGATTGGATAAATCCTTGTTGGATTCACTAAATAAAGAGATCGTAATTATGCATCCTGGGCCAATAAACCGAGGAGTTGAAATTACTTCTGAAGTTGCCGATTCTAATCAATCTTTGATATTAAATCAAGTGGAAAATGGAGTGGCGGTTCGAATGGCTGTAATCTATTTACTTGCTTCAAAAATTCAATAAATGAAAGTACTTGTAAAAGGACACACCACAGTTTTAAAAGATACTCAGGGAGATTTCCAATTATTTTTAGATAATATCACCAACCAACACGAAAGTTATAAAAACCAGAATTTGATTTTGGATGTAACTCACGATAAATCAATTTCAATTCAATCAATCAAAGCTTTTACAGAATTGTCTAAAATGCATTGTAAAGGAAAAAAATCGTTTGTTATTGTTGCTGAAAACATCGATTTTAATGCTGTTCCTAAATCATTAGTTGTTGTTCCTTCCGTTTTAGAAGCCCACGATATTATTGATATGGACGAAATCGAAAGAGATTTAGGATTTTAGAAGTGTAATTGTTTAATCGAAAACATTTACTTTTCACGAATTACCAAATAACCTAGTTAACTAATAATCAACAAATTGAATCTAACTGTACTTGGTTGCTATGCTGCAACACCACGAACAATTACTAATCCAACTTCGCAAGTTTTAGAAATCAGAAATCGTCTGTTTCTAATTGATTGTGGGGAAGGAACGCAGGTTCAATTGAGAAAAAATAAAATTCGTTTTTCTAAAATTAATCACATATTTATTTCCCATTTACACGGCGATCATTTTTATGGTTTAGTGGGTTTGGTTTCTACTTTTATGTTGTTGAATAGAACCACTGATTTGCATATTTATGGACCAAAAGGAATTGAGGAAGTAATCAAATTACAGTTAAAATTATCCAATTCATGGACAAATTATGGTTTGTATTTTCATGAATTGAATTCAGATAAAAGTGAAATTATTTACGAAGACGACAAAGTATTTGTGAAAACAATTCCCTTGAAACATAGAGTTTACACTAATGGATTCTTATTCCAAGAAAAAGTTGGAGATCGTAAATTGAATATGGATGCGGTTCAAAACTTCGAAATAGAAACTTGTTATTATCAGAAAATAAAAAACGGAAAAGACATAACTTTAGATGACGGTCGGGTGATTGAAAACGAAAAATTGACCTTTGATCCAATTCCAACTAAAAGTTATGCTTTTTGTTCCGATACTGCTTATAATGAAGGCATAATTCCGATTATAGAAAACGTGGATGTCTTGTATCATGAATCTACATTTTTAGATTCAGAAGAGCAATTAGCTCATAAGACAATGCATTGTACAGCCAAACAAGCAGCTAAAATTGCTTTGAAAGCCAATGTAAAACAATTGATATTAGGACATTATTCTACTCGATACGATACTATCAATTTGTTTAAAGAAGAAGCACTAACCATTTTTCCAGAAGTGCTTTTGGCAGATGATGGAAAAAGTTTTGAGTTTTAAAAATAAATCAATTATTTTAGATTCATTATTTTAGAACCAATTTTTAATATCAAAATCTAAAATCTAAATTATATTCAATGGAAGATTTAAGCGATTACCGAAAATCATATGAAAAGAGTGCACTTTTGGAAACTTCTATTCCAGAAGATCCTATTAATTTGTTTCACAAATGGTTTCATGAAGTGGAAGATTTTGGCGGAATAGATGAGGTAAACGCGATGACGGTTTCGACAATTGGATTGGATGGATTTCCTAAATCGAGGGTGG
>CANKZE010000070.1 GCA_947488545.1 Bacteroidota bacterium | reverse complement strand
AACAAGTTTATAGGTTTATCGTAAACGATCAGCAGATTTTACGAGATCTTCATCCTTTTTGATGGCTCTATTGGCCAAAGCCAAGAAAACGATAGCAACAATAGGAAGGAACATCCCAATACCTTTCTCTGAAACTTGAACAGTTTCTCCAGATAAATTTAGCGAACGATATACAAATAATCCTAATAAAATTAAGTTCAATATGATAGTCAATCTGTTAAGAACAAATTGATGCTGTCTTTTTTTGAAATACATTATACTAATTAAAGTTAATGTTGTGGACAATCCAAAAAGCACAGTATAAAAAGAATCGTTCATGAAACGAAATTCTTTTCCATCGCTCATTGTAAATAGTGGAAAAACAAAAGGAAGTGCTCCTAAAATCACTAATGCAATTAATAAATAGACTGTTTGTATTCTTTGAATCATTATTGTAAATTGTTAAAACAAAAATATTAATTAAAATTATAAAAAACACTATGATTATTAATAATATTTTGTATTATTGCATAACAAATACGTAAGTACTTCATCCTTTGGAGATTTCATTTAAAAAAAAATCACACAATCTTTATTTATTATTCCACAACAATTAAATTCAAATAACATTTTATGTTTGAGATTTCTGTATTAAAAGAAATGAAGCTTTCTGAGCTTCAAGAAATTGCGAAAGCAGCCAATATTACTAAAATTACCGGCGTTAAAAAAGAAGCATTAATCAATCAGATTTTAGAAGTTCAAGCTTCGTTTTCGGGAGGAAATTCCGAGACTAAGTCAGATATTACTGATGATGCTAAGCCAAAAAGAGCTAGGATTACTGTAGACAAAAAAGCAGAATCGATGTCTTTATTTTCTGAATCAGCTGATAAAGTTGAAGAAACTAAAGAAGCTGCTTATGATGAAGCTCCAGCGGTAAACCCAAAAGAACGCAAAGTTGTAAAGTTTAAAAAAGCCGATTTTGAGGCAAAAGTTGCAGCAAAAGCAGCTACCGAAACAACTTCTGAAAGCGATAGCGCTGAAAACAATAGTGAGGAATCACCAGTTGAAAGACCTAAAAATCCAAATCAGAAGCAAAACCCAAATCAAAAACAAAATCCAAATCAGAACCCAAATCATAATCCCAACCAAAATCCGAATCAAGCTCAAAACGGAAATGTAAATCCTAATTTTAAAGGTAAGAAAAGTAATTTTGGTCATTCAGACTTTGAATTTGACGGAATTATAGAGAGTGAAGGAGTTTTAGAAATGATGTCGGAAGGATATGGTTTTTTACGTTCATCGGATTACAATTATTTAGCTTCACCAGATGATATTTATTTATCGACTTCACAAGTTAGATTGTTTGGTTTAAAAACGGGAGACACGGTAAAAGGAGTCGTTCGTCCTCCAAAAGAAGGAGAGAAATTTTTCCCATTGGTTAAAATATTAAAAATAAACGGTCATGATCCACAAGTGGTTCGCGATCGTGTTTCATTCGAACATTTAACGCCAGTTTTCCCTTCTGAGAAATTCAGAATTGCTGAAAAACAAAGTACGATATCAACAAGAATTATCGATTTATTTTCACCAATTGGAAAAGGACAACGTGGAATGATTGTGGCGCAACCAAAAACGGGTAAAACCATGTTATTGAAAGACATTGCAAATGCAATTGCGGCCAATCATCCAGAAGTATATTTAATTGTACTTTTAATTGATGAGCGTCCTGAAGAAGTTACCGATATGCAACGCAGTGTTCGTGGTGAAGTTATTGCATCAACATTTGATAGAGAACCACAAGAGCACGTTAAAATTGCCAATATTGTTTTGGAAAAAGCAAAACGTTTGGTAGAATGCGGTCACGATGTGGTTGTTTTATTGGATTCAATTACGCGTTTAGATCGAGCTTAAAATACTGTTCAACCCGCTTCTGGAAAAGTATTAAGTGGTGGAGTTGATGCCAATGCTTTACAAAAACCAAAGCGTTTCTTTGGTGCAGCGAGAAATGTTGAAAATGGAGGTTCGTTAAGTATCATTGCGACTGCACTTACAGAAACAGGTTCTAAAATGGATGAAGTTATTTTTGAAGAATTCAAAGGAACAGGAAATATGGAATTACAATTGGATAGAAAAATAGCTAACAAACGTATTTTCCCTGCTATTGATTTAACGTCTTCAAGTACGCGTCGTGACGATTTATTGTTGGATGAAAATACCCTTCAACGCATGTGGATTATGAGAAAGTATCTTTCTGATATGAATCCAGTTGAAGCGATGGATTTTATCAACGACCGATTTAAGAAAACTAAAAACAATGAAGAATTTCTAATTTCTATGAACAATTAGAAATTTGATATTTATAAATAAAAAAAACTCCGATGAAAATCGGAGTTTTTTTATGATGTAAATCTAAATTAATTCACGCTAATTTTTTTCGTAATTGAATTATTATTAGAGGTCAACTTTAAAAAATAAAATCCTTTAGGTAAATTATCTAAAGTATAAGTTTCATTTGATTTTGTTGGGTTTTTGAATTCATTTATTATTTGCCCGTCAATAGAAATTAATTGGATGTCATCAATAGAAGTAGTTGTATTGATATAAATTGTTCCATTATTTGATGGATTTGGAAATACAGATAGGCTAGCAAATTCAAATTCATTAGTTGCTAAAGCACAAGCAGAAGACCAAACTCGGCAAACATATTCTGGGTGATCGATGTAAGGATTTCTATTTCCTTGAAAATCATAAACAGCATTGTTTTTTGCAATTTCGTATGGGCTTACAGGATCTAAATTATTCCAAGTAACTAATATACTAATAAAGGTATTGGTGAATACTTGAGTTGAAGTTCCGTTGAACATTGAATAATTCCAAGAAGTAATTTGATCTTCGTATCTAGTAGCAAAATACAATAAACACCTTGCAATATCTCCCTTAAATTCATCTAATGGTTCAAAAACCGTACCTACATAGCCAGCGGCATAACCTGAATTAGTGTTACTTCCAAGTTTAGAACCATTGGTAGAGGTCCAAGAAGCGACATTTACTTTCCCAAAAGGAAAATTATCACGTACACCATTTACTTTTCCATCAGTAGGTAATACAAAATGTGCGTCAGAATACATCGGATAAGCAGAAGACCACACCGATTGAGGAAGTGTATGTTCTCTATTATAACAATCTCCTTCACTGGTGTAATTTCCACATTGTTGAGATGTAGAAGAAAAATTATAGCTATCAGGTCCAGCTGGTTTTTCAGAATAAACGTCTAAAAGTGTATTATCATTTTCATAATAGCGATCTCTAAAAGCACTTTGCGTGAATAAAGTCCACAGGCCACCATAATTTGATGAAGAAGTTAAAGCATTGTTATTATTATTAATAATATTAAAAAGCTGTGTTTTTAAAGTATAACCATTTCCAGTAGCGTTATTGTAGTACCCTTGAGGTATTTGAGCAAAGCTGTTTAAACAAACTAGAACAGCTAAAAAAGAATAAAATTGTTTCATATATAATTATAAAGAGGGGTGCCAAAATTAAACTAAATTTTTGTTACAAAGCGAATTAATTTTATTTATTGGTAGTATATAAAATTATGAATTACGCTCAAGCAAAGCCATATAAAACCCATCAAAACCTGATTCTGATGCCAAAATTTTAGTATCTTTTAAGAATTTAAAGTTATTGCCCATTTCGGTATTTTTCAAAAAGTTATTCACTTGTTCTTGATTTTCAGATGGTAATACGGAACAAGTTGCATAAACTAATTTTCCTCCTGGCTTTACAATTCTGGAGTAACTTTCTAGAACTTCGGCTTGTACTTTTCGGATATTGTCGATGAATTCTGGTTGGAGTTTCCATTTTGCATCTGGATTTCTTTTTAAGACTCCTAAACCGCTACAAGGAGCGTCAATCAAAACACGATCGGCTTTTTCTTGTAGTTTTTTTATCACTTTTGTAGAATCGATAATTCGGTATTCAATATTAAAAGCACCATTTCTTTTCGCTCTTAATTTTAATTGCTTCAATTTACTTTCGTATAAATCCATTGCAATTAATTGCCCTTTATTTTCCATTAAAGAGGCTAGATGTAGGGTTTTTCCTCCAGCTCCAGCGCAAGTATCTACAACTCTCATTCCTGGTTGAACATCCAAAAATGCGGCCACCAATTGGGAGTTAGCATCTTGAACTTCAAACATTCCTTCTTTAAAAGCATCGGTCATAAATACGTTTGCTCTTTCTTTAAGCACCAATGCATCCGGTTGCTCTTTTAAGAAAGTAGTCTCAATATCCATATCCATTAATAATGAATGAAGTTTTTCGCGAGTAGTTTTTAAGGTATTTACACGCAAAATTACTTTTGCAGGTTGGTTTTGCGCTGCTATTTCTGTAGCCCAAACTTTCTCACCCAATTCTTTCACTCCTAATTCGTCCATCCAGTCAGGGATAGATTCTTTTAAAGCTCTAATTTTTGATAATTCGTCAAAACGACCTTTTATTTTTCGTTCAGGAGTTCCTTCTAATTGTCTCCAATCGGGAATAGGGTAACCTCTTAAAACTGCCCATACAGAGAACATTCTCCAAAGATTGTCTCGGTCAAATGGCTCTTTTACTTCGGCGATTTCAGCGTATAATCGTTTCCAACGAACAATTTCGTAGATAGTTTCAGCAACAAACTTTCGATCGGAACTTCCCCATCGTTTATCTTTTTTTAAAGCTCTCGCCACTACTTTATCAGCATATTCCCCTTCATTGAAAATCGCATTTAGGGAATCGATTGTAGTGTAAACTAAATTTCTATGTAATCTCATTATTTTTTATTGAGGTGCAAATGTACTGCTTTTTTTCAGAAGAGATTTTTGTAAATTTTAGATGCTAAAATAGTTATTCAACTCTATTTAAATGAATTTTCTCAGGTGGGTGAAGTACCATTGGGAATTTTTCAATTTTCACTGAACTACTATCCAATCCAAAAGCTTTTTCTTCAGATAAACTGAATTTCTTAATCAAGAAATAAGCATTCATAACTAATTTTTCATGCCATAGTAAATCGCTATCATTTGATAAGAACTTTTCAGACAAAACAAATTTAAAATCTCCAAGGATATTATTTTTATTCAATGATTCATATCGGCTGGTTACATCCACTTCGCCGTTTTGTACCATGTCTTTCAACACTTCTTTGAACATCAAGTTGATTTTTGTAGGTTCTCTAAATCCTAAATTAAAGTCAATTCGGAATAAATCGTCTTTGATAATTTCAGTTACTTTGTATTCTGTTTTGTAGGGTTCACTTAGAATATTTACGTGAACAAACCAATATAAATCGGCTCTTTTTGGTCGTTTTTGCAATATAGAATACATTACTTTTTCTTCTATTTCATCAGTGCGACTTGCATTTGTCATGTAAACTAAATGCGTTGCATATTTTGGAATTGAAAAATCAGCGCTTAATTCTGTTAATACCTTTTTGTAGGAATCAATTTTTACAAACTTCGTATAGTTTTTACTAATTTTCTTGGCAAAATACCAGATTGTCATTATTCCAATTAGCATCAATGCAATAAATAAAGTTACATATCCACCGTGAGTGAATTTATTCAAATTTGCAATTAAGAAACTAATTTCAATAACTAAATATACAGCAATTAATGGCGCAATTATCATCCATGAAACTCTTTTTAAAATCATGTAGAAATTTAAAAGTAGGGTTGTCATTATCATACACAAAATAATTGCTAAACCATAGGCAGCCTCCATATTACTAGATTCTTCAAAGTGCAAAAC
This sequence comes from Bacteroidota bacterium, assembly GCA_947488545.1. Lineage (GTDB taxonomy): Bacteria > Bacteroidota > Bacteroidia > Flavobacteriales > Flavobacteriaceae > Flavobacterium. The sequence goes on along the minus strand of CANKZE010000070.1, from coordinate 3,304 downwards.
TATCATAATACAACCTGCAAATAGCAACCAGTTAATTGATGGAATATACAATTGCCCTTTTAATTCTGTAGGATATTTGATTCTAACTTTGGGCCAAAAATTCAATCTCATTGCCTCATTTATTAAGGTAAATGAACCGCTGATTAATGCTTGTGATGCAATTACGGCTGCAAGTGTAGCAATTACAATTCCGAAAGGTAAAAACCAACTTTCCATTATTAAATAGAATGGATTTCCATTTTTACCACCTAATGATTGTAAAGTAGCCCCTTCGTGTTTCAATAAATAAGCTGCTTGACCGAAGTAATTTAAAACCAAAGTAGTTTTTACAAAAATCCAACTAATTCTGATGTTTTTTCTTCCACAATGCCCCATATCAGAGTATAAAGCTTCAGCTCCTGTAGTACAAAGGAAAACAAAACCTAAAACGTAAAATCCTTCAGGGTGAATTGTTAAAAGTTGGATTGCATAGTAAGGGTTTATAGCCTTTAAAACCTCGATGTTATTAAACACTTGAATAGCTCCTAAAATTCCTAACATCCCAAACCAAAGTAGCATCATTGGTGCGAAAAATTTTCCAACTAATTTAGTTCCAAATTGCTGAATTGTAAACAGTATAAATAGAATTCCAATTACAATTGGTATAGTGTTTATGTCTGGATAATAAGTTCTAATTCCCTCTACTGCAGAGGATACTGAAATCGGCGGAGTTATAATTCCGTCAGCTAATAGTGCGCTACCACCAATAATTGCTGGGACAATTAACCATTTTACTTTTGTTCTTTTTACTAATGCATATAAAGCAAAAATTCCACCTTCACCATTATTATCAGCGCTAAGAGTAATAAGTACATATTTTAAAGTAGTTTGTAATGTAAGTGTCCAAAAAATGCATGAAATACCACCTAAAACAATATCTGAGGTTATAGCGTTAAGCCCAAGGATGGCTTTCATTACATAAAGTGGCGATGTTCCAATATCTCCGTAAATTATTCCTAAAGTAATTAATAATCCACCTAATGATAATTTGCTGTGCAGATCGTGATGATGAGAACTCATAAAAATAGTTTAAAAAAAGTCTACAAATTTATTACTATATAATTTAATATTGATTAATGATTGCATTTTTTTTAAAAATAATATTGAAATTGACTTGTATAAAAAAAAGCACCATTTCTATAACGGCGCTTTTTATTATTTTCTGAATCAAATATTTATCTTCTTGAATTCGAGTTTCTGTTTTCTCTTGGCGAATTATTCCGGGGAGTTTTTTCGTTATTTTGCCTTCCTCTAGGGACATTTGACTCTGATTGATTTCTTCGCGGAGTACCGGATTCAGTCCTTGTATTTTGTCTTGGATTTGCGTTTTGATTGTTTTGTCTTGGAGTTTCAACCTCACTTCTAGAATTATTTCTTGGAGTGATTCCATTGCTATTATTTGCTCGATTATTACTATTTGAAGATCGTGTTCGATCCAATTCATAGCGATTGGAAACATTTGTATTTCTTCTTTCAAAAGAACGCTCTGGATTTCTAATTTCATAACTATTTGCACGAACATTCCTATGAAGATTAACTGCAACAGAACTTCTTCTAATATTTACATAGTTGTAATTGTTGTTGTAATTTATCCAACGACGAACGTTTCTATGGTATCTGTAAATTGGAAATGGACGCCAATAAGAGTAATATCTAGGATAAAATCCCCAGTTCCATCTTGAATAATAGATTCTATAATTTGGTGCCCAAAAATAGGTAAATAGCAATGGCGAATGAACATAAACTGGTTCATAAATGTAATTGTTTCCATACATATAAGGATCACCAACCACTTGAATTTGCATGTTGTTGTTTCTATCTTTTTCAACTTCAATGGTAGCGACATCTTGAAAAATATCTTTTTCTAAAATGGCTTGAATCACAATTAAATGGGTATTTCCCTCAACAGTTTCAATAACTCTTAAATAATCAACTTGGCGGTCATCATTTAAATCTAAATTTGAAATTTTATATTTAGGATTGTTTAAACGATTTTCAAAATCTTCTAAATTCTTAGAATCACCAAAAATGGATGCAACCGCTTTCAAATCTAAATTGTCGCTAATTTCTGAATTTGATGCGTTAACAGTAGTTCTAGTTTGCGAATAAATTGAATTCACAAATAATAAGGTTACAAATGATAAAATAATGATTTTCGTTTTCATGGTTTTCGATTTTATAATTAGTACTATATCAAAATATCCAATTACTATGCCAACAATCAATTTTAACAAAACTTAAACGTTTTCAAATTATTCCTGTAAATTAGCTTTTTAAAAAGTTACAATATGAAATACCTATTCGCATTATTAGTTTTAGTCTTGTTTGGCTTCAATTCAAAACCGTTATTATCTAAATTCAATGTTAGTACATCTTCTGTTTCTATTGATACTCTTTTTACCGATAAAATTAGTATTCGAGCAATTCAAATTGATAAAAATAATGTTTGGTATGCCGCCGATAAAAACAGATTTGGCTACGTTGACTTACTTACTAATAAGCGCATAGAGCGAAAAATCAGCTTGGATTCTTTGAAGCTAGAATTTAGAAGCATCGCGCAAACCAAACATTCTATTTTCATTTTAAGTGTTGGCAATCCAGCTTTATTATATAAAATTGATAAACATGATTTATCTTATAAATTAGTCTATCGTGAAAATCATGAAAAGGTATTTTATGATGCCATTCATTTTATTGATAACAAAAAAGGAATTGCAATTGGTGACCCCACTGAAGATACTTTTTCAATAATTACAACCGAAGATGGAGGCTCAACGTGGAATAAAATTTCAAATAATAATTTACCAAAACTTGCAGTAGGAGAGGCGGCATTTGCGGCTAGCAATACTAATATTTGCGTTAAAGGAAATAGAATTTTCTTAGTTTCTGGGGGAATTAAGTCCAGACTATTTGTAAGTGATGATTTTTGTAAAACGTGGCAAGTTTTTGAAACTCCCATTATTCAGGGGCAAGCTATGACTGGAATTTTCTCAGCTGATTTCATAAATGAAAAAACTGGAATTATTGTTGGTGGAAACTATGAAACACAATCAGATAATAAAGCAAATAAAGCCATAACATTTGACGGAGGTCAAACTTGGAAATTAATTGGAATTAATCAAGGTTTTGGGTATGCTTCCTGTGTTCAATTTGTTCCTGATTCTAGTGGTAAAAGAATCATAAGTGTAGGAACCACAGGAATTTATAGTTCTAATAATCAAGGCGAAAATTGGAATAAATTATCCGACGATAAAGATATATTTAC
>CANKZE010000069.1 GCA_947488545.1 Bacteroidota bacterium | reverse complement strand
ACGAGGTGCTCTGAACCAGCTGAGCTAATCGCCCTAATTAGGTGTGCAAATATACATTTAGAATTTGTATTTGCAACTATTATTGTATAAAAATTACTTTTTAATGATGTCTTTTAAAACAACTTTATCTGGATAATTAATAAATTCTAGCGTTATTTGAACATTAGAAGTAGTTTGTCCCTCTACAATATAGATTTTCCCAGATTCATACTTAATGTTGCTTTTATCAAAATCAACGTCGCCATATTTCAAAGTATTTTTAATATCAGCCATGGTAACCCATTTTTCGTCCAGCTTTTTAGAAGCTTCAGGAGACAAATTGAATGGTTTAGTACTAAGGTCATTCAGAACTCTAGCATTTGGAAAATAATTACATCGAGTGTCCTTGCCGCTTAATACCATTGCCACAAAAAAGCATCCTATAATTAATCCGACTAAATAATATGCAAATCGTTGGTAAAATTTCATTTTATTTTTTTTGCAAATGTAAGGGAAAGTATGCTTAAAATACAATTAAATTGATATCGCTGTAATTTAAATTAAACCATTCGCCAATAGCTTTATTAGTCAATATTCCATGATAAGTATACACGCCGTGTTTTAATCCGTTGTTGTATCTAATGGCGCATTCAATTCCGCCATCATCAGCTATTTGGAGTAGGAAAGGAGTGATAATATTACTAATAGAAAGCGATGCCGTTTTTGAATATCTAGATGGAATATTTGGAACACAATAATGAATAACTTCATGATTGATGAAAGTTGGTTTTTCATGAGTTGTTACTTCAGAAGTTTCAAAACAACCTCCAGTATCAATACTAACATCCACAATCACAGAGCCTTTTTTCATTAACTCAACCATAGTTTCTGAAACTACAACCGGACAACGCTCTTTTCCTCGCATTGCTCCAATCGCAACATCACAACGTCTTAATGCTTTTAATAACGCCTTTTGCTGAATTGTAGAAGTAAATATTCGTTGGTTTAAATTGTTCTGTAATCTTCGCAATTTGGTAATTGAATTATCAAATACTTTTACGTTTGCTCCCAATCCTAACGCGCTTTTTGCAGCAAATTCGCCAACTGTTCCAGCACCTAAAATCACTACTTCTGTAGGTGGAACACCCGTAATATTTCCGAATAACAAACCTTTTCCAAATTGGTTGTTAATCATTAATTCTGAAGCGATTAATACCGAAGCAATTCCTGCAATTTCACTTAATGATTTTACAGCAGGGTAGGTGCCATCTTCGTCTTTTATATATTCAAATGCTAATGCGGTTATTTTTTTCTTGGCAAGTGCCTCAAAATAATCTTTGTTTCTTGTTTTTAACTGAATAGCAGAAATTACAATTGTTTCAGGATTGACTAACTCAATTTCTTCTATTGATAAAGGTGATATTTTCAATAACATTGGGCAACTGAAAACTTTCTTTGTATCGGCAGTTATTTCTGCACCAGCATCACTAAACTCTTGATCGGTATAACTAGCGCTTAAACCAGCTCCCGATTCTATCATTACTCGGTGACCTTCTGATACCAAAGAGTTTACAGCGTCTGGTGTCAAGCAAATTCTTCGCTCTTGATAACTAGATTCTTTTGGAATACCAATAAAAAGATCACTTCGCTGCTTAGAAATTTCTAATTTTTCCTCCTGCGGAAGTAATTGCGATTTAGAAAAAGGGGTAATTGCCATTGATTATTTAATTAAAATATAAATTTATAAAAAATTATGTGAAATAATCAATTATCGAAATTATTTATAAATCAATTTTCTAAATCCATTTGGTAAAATCTCAATATTTATAGTAGAACACTTTTCTGGTATCAAACTTTCTATCTTTTCTGGCCACTCTATAAAACACCAATTCCCAGAATATAAATAGTCGTCAATTCCCATGTCTAAAGCTTCGACTTCAGTTTTTAATCGGTAACAATCAAAATGGTAAACTATCTGATTATCATATGTTTGATATTCATTAACTAAAGAAAAAGTTGGACTACTCGTATTTCCAATTACGCCTAATTTCTGACTCAAACTTTTTATCAAAGTAGTTTTCCCAACACCCATATTTCCATTAAACAATAAGACTTTATTTGGGTTTTGAGCCAATATTATTTGTGCAACATTATCAATTTCTTCCAATGAAAAAACAACTTCCATTCTATTTAAATTATCAATTATTATTTTGGATTCATTACTAAAAACGGAACAATCATCTCTTCCAATGAAATTCCTCCGTGCTGGTAAGTATTTCTGTAGTAACTCACATAGTGATTGTAATTATTTACATACGCTAAGAAATAATCATTCTTTGCAAAAATATACGAACTACTCATATTTATTGCCGGTAATCCTACTTTTTTAGGATCTTTAACAGCATAAACGTCTTTATCTTCGTAGGACAAACTTCTACCAGTTTTATATCTCAAGTTCAAACTCGTGTTTTTATCGCCAATTACTTTCGAAGGATTTTTGACATTTATCGTTCCGTGGTCAGTTGTAATTATTAATTTAAAACCTAGTTTTTGCGCCTGTTGGATGATTTCCAATAAAGGCGAATTCTTAAACCAGCTCAGCGTTAAAGAGCGATATGCTTTGTCATCTGAAGCCAATTCTTTCACCACATCCATTTCTGTTTTCGCATGTGAAAGCATGTCAACAAAATTGTAAACCACTGTCACTAAGTCGTTATTTTTATAGGTTTTGAAATTATCAACTAATTTCTTCCCAGAAGCTAAATTGGTTATTTTAAAATAATCTTGTTTGATGTTTAACCCCAAACGTTTTAAATGTGCTGTTAAAAATTCAGCTTCATACAAGTTTTTCCCTCCTTCATCTGGATCGTTTTTCCAATATTGTGGAAATTGTTTTTCCATTTCAAGAGGCGTTAATCCTGAAAAAATGGCATTTCTAGCATATTGAGTTGCTGTAGGTAAAATTGCATAATACGGAACTTCTTTCTCTAATTTGTAATGGTTGTTTACCACACTTTCAAAAACTTTCCATTGGTCGTAACGCAAATTGTCAATTACCACAAATAGAATAGGCTTGTCTTTTTTAGTGATTTCAGGTACTACCAATTCACGAAATAAATTATGTGACAAAACCGGTTTGTCCGCTTTAGGCTCGTACCAATCTTCATAATTACGTTCTATAAACTTTCCAAACTGCGAATTGGCTTCCACTTTTTGAGATTCCAATATCTGAATCATACTGTGATCATTGATATCTTCTAATTCTAATTCCCAGAAAATCAATTTTTTATACAACTCAATCCAATCTTCATAAGAATTTACCATTGCCATATCCATCGAAATTTTTCTAAATTCCTTCTGGTAATCCATCGTGGTTTTTTGAGAAATCAATCGCGAATGATCCAAGTTCTTTTTCAAACTCAATAATATCTGATTCGGATTGACAGGCTTAATCAAATAATCAGCGATTTTCGACCCAATCGCTTCCTCCATAATATATTCTTCCTCACTCTTAGTGATCATAATCATTGGTGTTGCCGACTTTTTCTCCTTCATTTCCGACAAGGTTTCCAATCCGCTCATTCCCGGCATATTTTCATCTAAAAATACAATGTCAAAATCTCCTTCCTCAAATATTTCAATAGCATCCCGGCCATTATTACAACTCGTAACATGGTAATTTTTCATTTCCAAAAATAAAATGTGTGGCTTTAACAATTCAATTTCATCATCAACCCAAAGTATTTTGATCTTATCCATCGCGCTTTTTTTAGTTCAATTATCTTTTAAAAATAATGCAGCAAATTAACACTTTTTCAACGCTAACTTCTTAAATTTATTGTAATTTTTTGGAGCTATTTCCTGCTTTCCGTTCCACTCCTCGCTAAAAAGCGAGGGAGTTCACTGCAATCAGGGCTAAAACCGTTTCGATTTCCATTTGATGAACATTCAAATATTCAAATTTCCTAGTTCTATTATCAAATTTATTTTAGCGCAAACCATTTTTAATCTCTAAATTTGAAGTTCCAAAAACTAAATATTTAGAATTATGAAAAACTCAAGAATACTAGTAATCCTTGTTGTAGCAAGTTTAAATTTAGTAAGCTGCAATAAAAAAGAAGTTGAATTATTTGATCCATTAGTTACCAATCGTGATACTTTGGTAAATCCTGCCGACGACTTTTTTAAATATGCCAATGGCGGTTGGTTTAAAAACAATCCAATTCCGTCAACAGAACAAAGCAACGGGATTTTCCGCACAATCGCTGACACAATTAACAATCAAATCAAGCAAATTTGTGAAAAATCAGCTCAAGATGAGTCTGCTGAAAAAGGCAGTAACAAACAAAAAATTGGAGATTTCTATGCTTCTGGAATGGATACAATCGCTATCAATAAAGCTGGAATTTCACCTTTAAAATCGGAGTTTGCTAAAATCGATGCAATTAAAGATGTACCTTCATTAGTAACATCAATCGCGCATCTTCACACCATTGGTGCAAGCCCAGCATTTTCATTTTATTTAGGTCAAGATGATAAAATTAGTACTAAATACGCTTTATTTTTAGGTCAAGGTGGTTTAGGACTTGGAAATCGCGATTACTATTTCAACACTGATGAACAAACTGTAAAAATCAGAACAGAATATGTAAAACACCTTCAAGCAATGTTGAAATTAATTGGTCAAAAGGAAGCCAGTGCTACTTCAATTATGAAATTGGAAACCGATTTGGCAAAAGCTTCAAGAAAATTAGAAGACCTTCGTGATCCAATAAAAAATTACAACAAAATGACAGTTGCTAGTTTAGGAAAAATCACACCAAATATCAATTGGAATTCAATGTTTCCAGTACTTGGAGTTGCTAAAGCTGACTCAGTAATTGTTGGCCAACCAGAATTCTATAAAGCTTTAAATACTTTCGTAAAAAGTTATTCTATCGAAGATTGGAAAACGTACTTGAAATGGGATTTAGTAAATTCCTATGCAGCTTACTTAAATAGCGATATTGAAAAACAAAATTTCAAATTCTATTCAACAGTTATGAATGGTGTTTCTAAGCAAAAACCAAGATGGAAAAGGGTAGTGGGGCAAACAGATAATTATCTTGGTGAGTTAATTGGGCAGGTTTATGTTGCAGAATATTTGCCGAAAGGCTCAAAAGAGAAGTTATTGGAAATTGGCAATAATATTCGCGATGTTTATGCTGATCATATCAAAAAACTGGATTGGATGAGCGAAGCAACAAAGGTTAAAGCGCTAAAAAAGTTGAGCAAAATTGTAATGAAAGTGGGTTATCCAGACAAATGGAAAGACATGAGCTCAATGAAAATTGATAGAAAATCGTATTGTGGCAATGTTATTCAGGCGAATATTTGGAGCTATAAAGACATGATCAATAAATACGGAAAACCTGTTGACAGAACCGAATGGAGTATGAATCCGCAAACCTACAACGCCTATTATAATCCAAGTAATAATGAAATTGTAGTTCCTGCTTGTAATATTATCGTTCCAGGTTTTGAAGGAAGAATGCCTGATGATGCTATTTTATATGGTATAATTGGAGGATCGACTTTTGGACACGAAATTACTCATGGTTTTGATGATCAAGGAAGTCAATATGACGAAAACGGAAATTTGAACAATTGGTGGACACCTGAAGATTTGAAAAAATTCCAAGCCAAAACAAAGTTGATTGTTTCTCAGTTTAATAAATATACTGTTTTAGGCAACAAACACATTAACGGCGAAGCTACTCAGGGAGAAAATATTGCCGATTTGGGCGGTGTTGTTATGGGGTATGAAGCTTTCAAGAAAACAGCACAATATAAAAACAATAAAAAAATTAGCAATTTATCTCCCGATCAACGTTTTTTCCTTGCTTATGGTTATGCTTGGATGGTAAACACTAAAGATGAAGCGTTAGCATCACAAATTATGACCGATGTTCATGCTCCAGCGCAATTTAGAATTAATGGTCCTTTGAGTAATATTCCTGAATTTTACAAAACATTTAATGTAAAACCTGGAAATAAAATGTATCAACCAGATTCACTTAGAGTTGTTATTTGGTAAATTTGTTAGCAAATATAGGAGACCGTACTTAGTGCGGTCTTTTTTTTGTTAAAATTTCAATTTAAAAAAAGTGATAATTGTTTATATTTGCATAACAAAACCCAATAGAAAGTGAATCAAATCAATAAATTAAAAATATTAAACGATCCAATTTATGGGTTTATTTCTATTCCAAATCCGTTTATTTACGATTTAATTCAACACCCTTATTTTCAACGATTGCGTAGAATTTCGCAAATGGGTTTGTCTTATTTGGTTTACCCTGGGGCGCATCATACTCGTTTTCACCATGCTTTGGGCTGCATGCACATTATGCAAAAAGCAATTGAAGTACTTCGTTTCAAAGGGGTTTCTATTTCTGAAGAGGAGGAAAATGCTTTACTCGTTGCCATATTATTGCACGATATTGGTCACGGCCCGTTTTCTCACGCAATGGAACATAGCATCGTTGAAGATGTAAATCACGAAGCTATTTCTTTGTTGTTTATGAATAAATTAAACGAAGAATTTGAAGGGAAATTAAGCTTGGCAATACAAATATTTAAAGGCGATTATCATAGAAAATTCATGCTCCAATTAATTTCTAGTCAGCTAGATATGGATCGAATGGATTATTTGAAAAGAGATAGTTTTTATTCGGGCGTGGCTGAAGGAAACATCAGTTCCGACCGATTAATTCAAATGATGATAGTAGTTGACGATCAATTGGTTATTGAAGAAAAAGGAATTTATTCCGTAGAGAAATTCTTAATGGCAAGACGATTAATGTACTGGCAAGTATATTTTCATAAAACTAGTTTAGTTGCAGAGTTAATTTTGACGAAAGTTTTAAAAAGAGCTAAAGAATTGACCCAAAAAGGTATTGTTTTAAATTGTAGTGAATCGTTACTTTATTTCATGAATAACAAGATTGAGTTGGATACATTTGACAATGAAACTTTGGATAAGTTTGCGAATTTGGACGATTTTGACATTATCAGTGCACTAAAATCTTGGATCAATAATGAAGATTTTATTCTAAGTAATTTGAGTAAAATGATAATTCATAGAGATTTATTGAAGATAAAAGTGAAAAGTGAAAAGTTCTCGAAAGCGGATTTAGAATCACTTCAACAAACTTTTTCTAAAGAAAATCAAATATCAATTCAAGATTCAAGTTACTTTATTTTTAAAGGGAAAATAAAAAATCAAGCTTACAGTGTTCAAGCAGAGCCAATTAGAATTCTTAAAAAAGACAATACAGTTGAAGATGTAGTTGAAGCCTCTGATCAACTCAATTTGAAATCTATATCAAAAGAGGTGACAAAATATTATCTGTGTTATCCAAAACAACTGATAAAAAGTTAAATAATAATTACTATTTTTTTATATTTTTGTAAAGTTAAAAAAGCCAATAAATATCTAATGATTAATACAGCTACAAATATTCAGTTCTTTCTAAATCATCTAAACAATTAATTTGATTCAGATGAAATTTACAGCGGAACAAATAGCGGGAATTTTAGAAGGAGAGGTAGTTGGAAATCCAAATGCTGAAGTTTCTAAATTATCAAAAATAGAAGAAGGAGCTGAAGGATCATTGACTTTTTTATCCAATAAAAAATACAATAACTACATTTATACAACTAAGGCCACAATTACAATTGTGAACAAAACCTTCGTTCCTGAAGGAGAAATTACCACAACGCTTATTAAAGTTGACGATGCATATCTTTCTTTTTCTAAATTATTAGAATTTTATAATCAAGCAAAATCTAATAAAGTTGGTATCGAGCAACCCTCTGTAATTTCTGAAAATGTTAAGTACGGTGATAATTTTTATCTAGGGAGTTTTGCCTACATCGGAACAAATGTTACAATGGGAGATAATGTAAAAATTTACCCAAATTGTTTTATTGGAGATAATGTTGTGATTGGTAATAATGTTACTATTTTTGCTGGTGCAAAAGTTTTTTCAGAAACTGAAATTGGCAACAATGTAGCTGTTCATTCAGGAGCAGTTTTAGGAGGTGATGGTTTTGGTTATGCTCCAAATCCGGATGGAACATATAGTAAGATTCCGCAAATTGGCAATTTAATTATTGAAGACAACGTGAATATTGGTGCTGGAACTACTATTGACAGAGCCACAATGGGATCAACAATAATTCGAAAAGGAGTGAAGTTGGACAATCAAATTCAAGTGGGACACAATGTGGAAATTGGCGAAAACACCGTAATTGCAGCTCAAACAGGAATTGCGGGATCAACTAAAATTGGAAAAAATTGCATGATTGGTGGGCAAGTTGGATTTGCAGGACATATAACGGTTGGCAACAACGTCCATATTCAAGGAAAAACGGGAGTTACAAAAAGTGTCAAAGACGGAGAAATCCTTCAAGGAAATCCAGCAATGTCTTATAAAGAATATTATAAATCATATGTTCATTTTAAAAATTTGCCTACAATAGTAGATGATTTAGAAAAATTAAAATTAAACAGTAAATAAGTTATATAATGACGGTTAAACAAAATACAATTGGCAAGGAAATTTCTCTTAGTGGAGTTGGTTTACATACTGGAAAAGAGGTGAAAATGACTTTTAAACCAGCGCCAATAAACAGTGGTTTTTCTTTTGTTAGAATTGATTTGGAAGGTTCTCCTGTTATTGAAGCAGATGCTAATTATGTGGTAAACACACAACGTGGAACTAATTTAGAGAAATTAGGAGTAAAAATTCAAACACCAGAACACGTTTTAGCAGCTTTAATTGGGTGTGATTTAGACAATGTGACTATAGAATTGGATTCTTCGGAGCTTCCAATTATGGATGGTTCTTCAAAATATTTTGTTGAAGCTTTAGAAAATGCTGGTATTGTAGAACAAGAAGCTTACAGAAATTATTATACAGTTAAAGAGATAATTTCTTTTACAGATGAAACTACTGGAAGTGAAATCATTGTAATGCCAAGTGATGAATATCAAATTACTACAATGGTAGATTTTGGTACAAAAGTATTAGGCACTCAAAATGCAACTTTAAAATCAATATCCGATTTCAAAAAAGAAATATCTGAGTCTAGAACTTTTAGCTTTCTCCATGAATTGGAATCATTGTTAGACAATGGTTTGATAAAAGGGGGTGATTTA
>CANKZE010000068.1 GCA_947488545.1 Bacteroidota bacterium | reverse complement strand
TGGAATACACAAAGTAGTACCATATATAAAGGCTGGCGAGGTCGGATCCCAAGCGGTATAACCTCTTGCTTCAAATGTATTTCTGATTCCACCATTTGGAAAACTAGATGCATCTGGTTCTTGTTGTACCAATTGTGCTCCACCAAATTTCTCTACCGGATCACTACCGTCATAGGAAGTTTCAAAAAACGCATCGTGTTTCTCTGCAGTTGTACCTGTTAATGGTTGGAACCAATGCGTATAATGAGTAACACCTTTGGTTAATGCCCATTCTTTCATTCCCATTGCAATATAATCGGCTAATTTTCGGTCAATCTTCGTACCAAATTGAACAGCGTCTTTAACGGCCTTGTAAGCATCGGAAGTTAAAAACTGCTTCATTGCTTTGTCGTTAAAAACATTCGAACCAAAAATGGTCGACTTTTTATTGGTTTCTTCAAACTTAATGCTCGTTCTATTTGAAGCTTCTTTCAGTGCTTGAAAACGTAAATTTGCCATACTAATTGCTATTTATATTAATAAATCGGTTCATTTCTTTACAAATATATAAAATGTTGGAATTAAAAATACCCTATTTTATCAATTTACATAAAATTTACACAAATAATACTCATTTTAAAACTACACCCCCCTTAAAAATAGTTTTTAACCGAAAAATAATCATTGTTAATAAATTATACCCCCTAATTTTTAGGTGTAATCAATAAATTATTTATTTTTGCACCATAATTAATAACTTAATTACTAAAAAACCATGGCAAAAATTAAATTAGAGTACATTTGGTTGGATGGATACGAGCCAACGCAAAATTTAAGAAGTAAAACTAAAGTTGAAGATCATGACAATTTTCAAGGAACTTTAGCTGAAATCGGAAATTGGTCTTTTGACGGTTCCTCTACAAAACAAGCTGAAGGTGGTTCATCTGACTGTTTGCTGGTACCTGTTGCTATTTATCCAGATCCAACTCGTAAAAATGGTTGGTTAGTAATGACTGAAGTTATGAATGCTGATGGTACTCCTCACGCTTCAAATGGTAGATCTACTATTGATGATGATGGTGATTTCTGGTTCGGATTCGAACAAGAATATTTTATCATGGACACTAAAACATTATTGCCTTTAGGTTTCCCAATAGGTGGATATCCTGCGCCACAAGGAATGTACTACTGCTCTGTAGGTGGGAAAAACACTCACGGTAGAGCGCTTGTTGAAGAACACGCTGATTTATGTATCGCTGCAGGGATCAACTTTGAAGGGATCAACCAAGAAGTTGCGTGTGGACAGTGGGAATTCCAATTGTTTGCTAAAGGTGCTAAAAAAGCAGGTGATGAAATTTGGGTTGCCCGTTATTTATTAGATCGTTTAACTGAAAAATACGGATATTATATAGAATACCACCCTAAACCATTGGGAGATACTGACTGGAATGGTTCTGGTATGCACGCTAACTTCTCTAACGAGGTATTGAGAACTTGTGGAGATCAGGCGACTTATGAAAGAATTTGCGAGGCGTTCCGTCCAGTGACTAAAGAACATATCGCGGTTTACGGAGCGTATAACGACCAACGTTTAACTGGTAAACACGAAACAGCATCTATCAACGATTTCTCTTACGGAGTATCTGACAGAGGTTGTTCTATCCGTATTCCATTAATGACCGTTCAAAAAGGATGGAAAGGATGGTTGGAAGATCGTCGTCCAGCTTCAAACGGTGATCCTTACAAAATTGCTGCAAGAATTATCAAAACAGTTAAATCTGCTTTATAATATAACTACAACAACTACAACAATTAAAAGTGCTTTCAGAAATGAAGGCACTTTTTTTTTATTTTACCCTATAAGACGTATAAGCTTTAAGCTTTAAGCTGTAGGCTTAAGCTGTAGGCTGTAGGCTTTAAGCTATATGCTAAATACTACTAACTAAATCTTTCAATTTATCAATCTTTTAATCTTTCAATTTATTTTTCTTTCAATTTATTTTTCTTTCAATTTATTTTTCAATTGTATTAAAAAACGCGCAATTTTTAATACCTCATTAATAAATATATTGACTACGTTTACCAAAATTACAAACCATTAAAACAATTCTATGCTGATATCCTTCTTCATCAATTGCAAAATTACAACCTACTCTTACATTATTCCTAGTCTTTCCAATCGTAATTCCTTACTGTTATGATTGATGTAAAACGATATAACGGACAAGAGGAATTCAAAAAAACATTAAAGCTATTGCCAAACGTTCCAACCAACAATGAAATGTCGGAAAAAACAGGAATGAGTAAAGGCAGTATCTCTAATATTATGAATGGTAAGATTCCACCATCAAAAAAATTCATCGACAAATTCAAAAACGGATTCAATTTGGTGGATTGCGATATAAAATACAATCCTACTGAAAACCCCGATGAGCTGAAAGACAAACTGATATCTGTATATGAAGTTTCATTAAAATCCGCAGAAACAACCATTCAACTGCTTCGGGATAAAATTGAACGTTTAGAGAATAGATAGCTGGAGGCTGGAGGCTTTAGGCTGTAAGCTTTAAGAACAATCCTATAAGGCATAGAAGATCCAATAAATAAACAGTACGATTGTCATGCTGTCCCGAAGCTTCGGGATTGTTTCAGCATCTAAACCACAACTCCTACTCTACTCCCTCTCCTTTAGGGAGGGCTGGGGTGAGGAAATAAACAGGGAAACCGAAAACTGTGAAGAGTAGGTGAAAAATATAAAAATACGATTATGACTAAAATTAGAATTTCAAATAAAGATTTTCATTTTCAAATTCCATCTAAATCAGGAATTTACAAAATATACTCAATAGACGAAAGAGATAAACCGAAACATTTGCAAAGATTATTAGGAATAGACCAAGAAGGTATATTATACATTGGTAAATCTGAAAATCTTAAAGATAGGGTTCGAATGCTTTGGAGAGTATTACAACCTAATTATAATACAACCGCACATACATTTGGATTAAATTATAAATCATTACTATCTATTCAAACAGAATTTCCGCTAGAAACTTTAGCAATTGAATTTGAAGAAAATGCTAATGCTAAAATATTTGAAAAAGAAATGTTAGAAAACTATAGACAGTTATTTGGAGAGGTTCCACCATTAAATGGTAGTAAATAATTATCATGGCGAATATTACATATTACTTAGGAGCAGGTGCGAGTTTCAATTCAAATCCGATTTTAGAAAAACAAGCAGAAATGATGATTTATGTTGCTACTGAAGAATTAATAAAAAGGCCATTTAATAATGAAATAGAAAGGGAAAATGGTATTTATTACAATTTTAATGATTCAGAATACCAAAAAATACCTGAAAATAATAAAGACCAAATTCTTTGGCATATTGGATATTTTGGAACAAAAGCTATAGAATATAATACCATTGATACCTATGCAAGAAAATTATTTTTAAATAACGAAATTGAAAAATTAGAGTTATTAAAAATGAGTATAAGTGTTTTTTATGATCTATTTGAAAATTATAAAAACAGGTATGATCCTAAAAAATTATATTCAAAAATTGACAATCGATATAAATCACTCTTTTCATTATTACTGAATAAAGTTGACGAAAACAAAATTGAGTTACACAATAATATTAAAATAATTACTTGGAATTATGATCTTCAACTTGAAAAAACATATAAACTTTTTAAAGAAAATGGAGACAATTTAGACTACAATCAAATTAATGAGGAATTAAAATTTAAATCAACTAATAACAAAAGTTCAAATGATATATTTCATTTAAATGGATATCACGGTTTTTTATCTAATAATTTGCCCGAAAAAAATGAAGTTAATTTAGGAAAGATAGAGAATTTTGAAGATTTTTGGGAAAGTAGGCAATTATTATTTGATTCAGTAAAAAATAAATATTTATCGTATGATAATTATATTAAATATGCTTGGGAGCACAAAACAAATGATGGTTTTTTTGAAAATGTAAAAAAGGTAATGAACAATACTGATGTTTTAGTAATAATAGGTTATTCATTTCCAGCATTTAATAGAGAAATAGATCAATTACTTTTTGATAGCTTAAAAACCACTTTTAAAAAAATTGTATATCAAGACCCAAATGGACAGAAATTAATAATTGAAAATCTTTTTAGAATTAAACTTAAAGTTAAGGATAAAATTGAAATTTTAAATTCAGAAAAAGAACTGCTTCAATTTCATGTACCCAATGATTATTTTATATATGAAGAACCAAAATTTAAAACTCGTATAATATAACAATAATAAAATACCCCCATTTAAACAGCAACCAAATCCCTCGAAACGATGTACCAAATAACCCTATTACTCACCAAAAAAAATGAAATACAACAACATTCGAGAAGAGGCTTTAAAAAATAAAGTGGGCGACGACTGGTTCAAGCAATTTGACACTACCGAAATAATAGGAAATATCGATTTTTCGGTGTACCCGAAACAAGACAACCTGTTTGGTAGAGAACCGCTCTTGTGGGCTGAAGCCAAAACCGGGAATTTTAATATTCCAACAATGTTTGTGCAACTCATTCTCACTATTGGTAAGGCACGAACCTTCGACAAAACAATGGCTCCCGCATTTTTAGGGGCTTTCGACTTTAAGAAAATTGCATTTATTCCCTATATTAATATTCAAGATATTTTCTATTTGAATGATTTTAATTGGAATGTCACGCCCAGTAACCACGAAACCAAAGAATTCAAACTCATTGAAAATCGTATTGAAGCCATCCTAAAGCAATATACCTATGTTTACGATTATGAAAAAGACGAAAAAGAACTTGTAACTTTCATTAAAAACAATGTTGCCAAAGCCACTACCGCTAACAAACTGAAAATTGATAAAAACAACTTTATCCCTATTTATTTGCGTTGGCTCGAAGCCGTAAAACCCATTATTGATGTGAATTGGGACGACTTGAAAAAGGCAAACATATTTGACAACGATTTTTATCTCGCCGACCTATTTGTAGACGACCGCGACACCCAAGTGCTTGAGGACGACATAACCACTAGAGACAACCTCTTTGTAGTATTTCAAAACCAAGGGTACAAAATTGCAAAAGAGAACATCAAGCAGATGTTTGACGCAACTATCCGATTGAAAAACGAAGATACGTATGTTCAGTTCTGGAAACGCTACAAGCGACCGCCCATTAAGGAGTTTCAAGATTATATTATTGAACGTAGGGATTTATTGGTTTCTCAAGACATACGAGAACGCAAAGGGGCTTTTTTTACTCCTAGAAAATGGGTGGAGCTTTCGCAAAAATACCTCACCGACTATTTAGGTGAAAACTGGCAAGAAGACTACTACATATGGGATTGTGCGGCAGGAACAGGAAATTTATTAGCGGGTTTAACCAATAAATACAATATTTATGCAAGTACGCTCGACCAAGCCGATGTAAATGTAATTCACGAACGGATAGACCACGGAGCCAACCTATTAAAAAACCACGTGGTACAATTTGATTTCCTCAATGACGATTTTACCAAACTGCCCCAAAGTTTGCAAGACATTATTAACGATGAAGAAAAACGCAAAAAGTTGGTGGTGTACATAAATCCTCCGTATGCAGAAAGTAATAGTAAAACTAATATAAATAGAAGTAATATTCAATTATCAAAAACTCACACAAAGTATTTAGAAATACTAGATAAAGTAGCGGCTGAGTTATTTGCACAATTTTTAGTTCGAATATATTATGAAATTCCAGGTTGTTTTATTTCTGAGTTTTCAACTTTGAAAGCAGTAAGTGCGTCGAATTCTAAAATATTTAGAAACAATTTTCTAGCAAAACTAGAAAATTTATTTATTGTTCCTGCTAACACATTTGACAATGTAAAAGGAAGTTTTCCGATTGGTTTTTTTATATGGAACACTTCTTTAAAAGAGAGGTTTAAATCAATTACAGCTGATGTTTATAATAATGAAGGTAATTTTGTTAACTTGAAAAATATATATTCAAATGATAATTTCAATGGACGAATAAATGAGTGGTTAAAAAAATATAAAAGTACAGATTATAAGCACATTGGAGTATTAATGGCAGATGCGCCAGATTTTCAAAATAATAATTATATAAGTATTTTAGATAAAATCGGAAATAGACACGGAATTTATTTTTTAATTAATGAAAATAATTTAATTGAAACTGTTATTTATTTATCCGTTCGTCATTGCATTACAGCAACTTGGTTAAACGACCGTGATCAATTTTTATATCCAAATGACAGTTGGCAAACCAATATTGAATTTCAAAATGATTGTTTGGCTTATACTCTATTTCATGGTCAAAATAAAATTACCAACAGTGAAGGCACCAACCACTGGATTCCCTTTACGGAGCAAGAGGTCAATGCCAAAGAGAAGTTTGCGAGTAATTTCATGACACAATTTATTAATGGCAAGATAAAAATAGAACAGCCTGTAGCAACCACCTTATTTGAAAGCGAAATAGATTGCGTCGTACCTCGCAATGACAAAGCGTTGGTTTTTTCAGAAGAAGCGACAGCGGTATTTGACTCAGGGCGGGAATTATGGAAATACTACCATTCTCAACACGAGGTCAATGTAAATGCTAGTTTGTATGATATTCGGGAATATTTTCAAGGCAGAAACGACAAAGGACGCATGAACCCACGCAGCCAAGATGCCACCTACACCGCTCACATTGGCGAACTAAGGAAAAACCTTACCCAGCTCGCCGAGAAAATCAAACCCAAAGTTTATGAATATGAATTCTTGAAGGAGTGATTGCTTCGTACCTCGCAATGACACCTTCGTACCTCGCAATGACGAAACACAACTCCTTTACAACTCCCTCTCCTTTGGAGAGGGCTGGAGTGAGAATTTACCCCACTATTCCTTTAATCTCAGCGATAATTCGAAGTGCTAAAGCATCGGCTTCGTCTTGGGTTTTGGCCTCAGTATAAATACGAATTATAGGTTCCGTATTCGACTTACGAAGGTGTACCCAGTTTTCAGCGAAGTCAATTTTCACCCCGTCAATTGTGGTGATATCCTCTGATTTATATTTTTCGGTCATGGCAACCAATATCGCGTCAACGTCTATTTGGGGAGTAAGCTCAATTTTGTTTTTACTCATGTAATATTGTGGGTAACTCGCGCGCAACTCCGCAACGGTTTTCTCTTGATTGGCTAAATACGTTAGGAATAACGCTACACCTACCAAACTATCACGACCGTAATGCAACTCTGGGTAAATTATTCCACCGTTGCCCTCGCCACCTATAATCGCGTTGGTTGCTTTCATTAATTCTACTACATTCACTTCCCCCACGGCACTTGCTTGGTAAGAACCATTGTGCTTGTTGGTAATATCGCGTAAAGCTCTTGAAGACGACATATTCGACACTGTATTTCCAGGAGTTTTACTCAACACATAATCGGCACAAGCCACCAAAGTATATTCTTCGCCAAACATTTCACCATCATTAGAAATAAACGCCAAACGATCCACATCAGGATCAACGACAATTCCAAAGTCGGCTTTTTCTTCTACAACTAATTTACAAATGTCACCCAAATGTTCCTTTAACGGTTCAGGGTTATGAGGGAAATGCCCGTTTGGTTCGCAGTATAATTTAACTACTTCAACCCCCATTTGCTCAAGCAATTTAGGAATTATGATTCCTCCAGAAGAGTTTACAGCATCAACAACGACTTTGTATTTGCGTTTAGCGACAATTTCAGCATCTACTAAAGGCAGGTTTAAAACTTCGTCTACGTGAATATCCATGTAGGCTTCGTTTTCAGAAATTGTACCTAAATCATCCACTTCAGAAAAGACAAACGATTCGTCTTCTGCGATTTTTAAGATCAATTCTCCTTCAGCGGCACTCAGGAATTCCCCTTTGCTATTCAATAATTTCAGGGCGTTCCATTGCTTCGGATTGTGAGAAGCAGTTAGGATAATACCACCATCGGCTTTCTCTAACGGAACTGCAATTTCAACTGTGGGTGTCGTTGACAAGCCTAAATCGATGATGTCAATTCCCAATCCTATTAAGGTATTGGTAATTAAATTGTGAATCATAGGTCCTGAAATTCTGGCATCGCGACCTACAACCACCGTTAATTTTTCTTTATTGCTATTATTTTTAAGGAATGTTCCATAGGCCGAAGCAAATTTCACTGCATCAACAGGAGTTAAATTATCACCTACTACCCCACCTATAGTGCCACGAATTCCTGATATTGATTTTATTAAAGTCATGATTAAATATATTTATGCAAATATAATAATTTGATGTAGGATTAAAGATTCATTTGGAATAAAATTCATAATTTCGGGGAATGAATTTTCTAGCGCACATTTACCTTTCTGGGTCCTCAGACTTAATAAAAATTGGCAACTTTATGGCCGATGGAGTTCGTGGAAACCAATACCTCACTTATGATTCTGAAATTCAAAAAGGAATTGTCCTTCACCGCGCCATAGATACTTTTACAGACGCTCATCCGATATTTCGAAAATGCACCAAACGATTGCATTCGGAATACCACCATTATTCTGGGGTTATTGTCGATGTATTTTTCGATCACTTTTTAGCTAAAAATTGGAAAACCTATTCTGAAGAACCACTTGAAAATTTTGTGTCAAATTTTTATACTTCATTGACCACTTATGAAAACCATTTAACCGAAAAAGCGAAGATGATGCAACCCTACATGATTGAGCAAAACTGGTTATTGAATTACAGATCCCTTGATGGAATTGAGAAAATACTTACGCAAATGGATCGTCGTACCAAAAACGTTTCGATGATGCGAAATTCTGTCACCGAATTAAAACTATATTATTCGGAATTCGAACAAGATTTTACCCATTTCTTTGAAGAATTACGAGGATTTTCTTCAAAAAAATTACTTACTTTGTAAATCGAATTTTTTAACAATAAAATGAGTTTTATTTCCCAATTAGAAGCTGCTTTCGACCAAAAAAGAAACGAAGGAAATGCCTTTCAAATGAAAAAGTACATGAACAACTTGTTTTCATTTTATGGTATTAAAACGGAGGAAAGAAGAGCTATTTTCCACGATTTACTAAAGTCAAACCAACAAGAAATTTCTTTAAATTTTAGAGAAATAGCTTTGACTTTATTGAAAAAAGAATTTCGTGAGTTGCACTATTGCGGGATTGAAATTCTGATTAAAAATTTGAAAAAAAACTATCAAAAAGACGATGTTAAATTGATAGAAACCTTTTTGATAACCAATTCTTGGTGGGACAGTGTGGATACTATTTCGAAATATCTATTGGGTCAATATTTAATTGAATTCCCAAAAGAAACCGAAAAAGTAATCGAACGCTTTTCAAATTCCGAGAATATGTGGCTGAATCGAAGTGCCATTATTTTCCAATTGGGCTATAAAAAGAAAACCAATTACGAATTGCTATTTTCAGAATGTGTAAAACACTCCCAATCGAAAGAATTTTTCATCCAAAAGGCAATTGGCTGGGCTTTAAGAGAATACGGAAGCGTAAATCCGGGTTTGGTACTGAATTTTGTAAATAACACCGATTTGAAACCGTTGAGCAGAAAAGAAGCCATAAGAAAATTGATATAACAATATAATAAAAGTAATTTCGCACCTTACTAAACA